>JAJDNY010000021.1 GCA_022340425.1 Desulfobacteraceae bacterium
CTTTCAGAAACACCGTCAAAGACATCAGTATCGGCGGGGCCTTCATCCAAACCCAGGAGGCGTTTATCGTCGGCCAGGAGATCGACCTCTACCTGACCTCCCCCATCAATCAGGTGTCGTGCATGGTGGCCGCCAGGGTGGTGCGGCGGGACCAGAACGGCATCGGTATCCAGTTCGAAAATCTCACCCGCCGCCAGCAGGGGGTCATCTTGTCGCTCGTGGAGCAGCGCGGGTGAAGCCTCGCGGCCGGCCGGCCGCGGAGGGGCCGTCAAATTCCCCCCTTACGTCAGTCAAAATTTTGACGGAATTTCCCGCCAGATCCCCGCTCCTCTTGCATGGAACCAATCCCTAAGCCCCGAAATTCATGAAACCGTGTTTTGGGTCGGCTGGCTCGGTTGTTGCTGTGCTTCCCTGCAAATTTTCCGGGTGAGGGTCGCGGTAAGAAATAATTCCACAATATGGCGCAGGATTTTGTTTCGTCACTAAGGCACATTCGTCGGCGCATATCGAGATATGGGCCGGCGGATGTAACGCCGGGTACGGGCCAAAAGACAAGCAAGATGTGAAATTCTTTTTTGCCGAGGCCCTAAAGTTCCGCGGGTATCGCATGGCATCCAAGGCGCCGGGTTGCGTTGGATGCCGCCAGAGGCTCAGACAGGGTTTTACGGATGGGAAAAACAGCGATTTCGGCCGTTTTGGGGAGTCTCCTGGTGTGGGGCGCCCTTCTTGCGAACGCCTGGGGCAGCACGCTCCCGTCCGGGTCCGCCGAGACGGCAGCGCCCTGCGGCCCCCAGGAGCATCCGCCTTACAACGACGTCGCCCCCCCGCCGGCGGTGACCCTCTGCGGGGAGCCGCTGCCGCTGGGGGACCGGCGGGTATGGGAAAGCCTTGATCGGGAGTTCACCATCGCCGTCTGGAACCGCGCCCAGGTGTTTCTCTGGCTGAAAAGGGCCGGTCGTTATTTCCCTTTCATCGAGGCCAAGCTCGCCGCGGCGGGTATGCCCGGGGATCTCAAGTATCTGGCGGTGGCGGAAAGCGATCTGCAGTCGCATGCCCGCTCCCCGGCCGGTGCGTTGGGGACTTGGCAGTTTATGGAGCGCACCGCCCGCCGCCACGGACTTGTCAAAAATCAGCAAATGGACGAGCGGCGCAATTTTGAGCGTTCAACCGCGGCGGCCCTGAGTTATCTTCAGGCCCTGCGGCAGCAGTTCGGTAGCTGGACGCTGGCGATGGCGGCCTACAATTGCGGTGAGAACCGGGTGGCGCAGGAAATCAGCACGCAGCGGGTCAGCGATTACTACCGCCTGGATCTTCCCCTGGAAACCGAGCGCTATATTTTCAGAATCGCTGCCATTAAAATTATTATGGAGAACCCGGAGCGCTACGGCTACCGGGTTGACCCGGCCCACATTTACGCGCCGCGGGCCGTGGATACCCTCGCGGTCAGTCTGCCGCACCCGGTTCCCATCGCCGATCTGGCCCAGGTCCTGGGAACCGATTTCAAGCTGATCAAGGAACTCAACGGTCATATCCGCGGCCACCAGCTGCCGGCTGGCCGCTACGCCCTCAACCTGCCGGCCGGCAGCGGTGAGGGCATTGCCGCCCTGATGCAGGATCTCGCCCACAGTGGCGGAGATCCGAAGACCGGCGAAGGGCCGCGGCATCACGTGGTCCGGGCCGGTGAAACCCTGAGCCAGATTTCCCAGGTTACCGGGGTTTCCCTCGCCCAGCTGCGCCAGCTCAACGGCATTGACGGATCCCTGATCCGCACAGGCCAGAAGATCCGGATCACCCCCTGAAGTTTCGGGCCTGATACGCTGTGCCGGCCCCTGTCGGGCTCGGGGGGGATGCACCGTCAGCGGCTGGTGGAGACGGCATGCCGGTGGGCGAAACTGTGAAGTTGTTTGGCCATTTTGGGAGGGGTTTTTTCACAAACGGGGGTCGGTGCGGGTTTCTCAATTTTTATGGTACTGGAATCGCTATGAAAAACTCAAACGAAATCACGGTTTGGTTTTTGCTTGCGCAGAAGGCAAGGCCTCTCGGCGAGCATCTCAAACCCTGTTCATCCCACGTAAGGGGTCACGCTAACATGCCAGAATACTTATCGGTATCGGGTTTCCCCAATGGGGACCGCCGTGCCGGCATCGAACGACGACAGTTTTCATACACCGGTGTGATTCCCGAGCGAAGATCGGGCAGAGAGCGCCGCTCGGGAAAGGATCGCCGGGGGGCGGATACCCGGCTTGCGGATACCGGTGCGCGCTGTCGCATGTGCGACCGCTGCGGTCCGGAGGTCGTGCACAGCCTGTGACCCCCGCTACTTCGACATGGACCTCATTGACAAGCGGTCAGTTTCAGGATAACCGAGAAAGGCCAGTGTTTTCGCGGTTGGGATAGCGCTTTGGGGGATCTGAACGCGGAACCGTCGGGGGTGTCATCCAGCCCAACGGTTTCAGCGCTGGAAAGGGACCGCTTCCATCATGAGCGAGCAACGCAGTACCGGCATCCCTGTGGAGAGACGCACCGAGCCCCGCCAACTCACCGAACAGTACCACAGCGTCGAGTTCCGTCTGCTCGGCCTGGAGGCCGTTTACCAGTTTAAAATCTGGGACATGTCCAGCAAGGGCATGTGTTTATTGGTCAAGGAGGAGTCCGAGGTCCTCAACCACCTGGCGGTCGGTGATGTTCTTGAGATGCGCTACTGCCCTGCAGGCCCATGGGGGGACGCTCGCCATATGCGGACCGAAATCCGCCACATCTCCAGGGACGAAAAGGGTGGCTTCAAGGGCCATTTTCTGGTGGGGCTCTCCATCCTCGGGGCATGAGAGCGTAAATGAGCCGCTATGGGCGCCCAAAGGCGGTGTGCGCCCCGAACGGCGCACATCCCTGGGGGTACCCTTCGCCTGGTTGAGGCACCAAAATCAGGCCTCGGAAAAAAGGCAGGGCCGACGATGACCCTGCCTGAAGTCTCCTTGCCCCACGGGCGGCAGCGGGCCCTATGCGCGCCGCACGTTCACCGCCTGGGGGCCCTTGGGCGAAGCTTCGATCTCGAAGGTGACCGCTTCGGCCTCGCGCAAGGTGCGAAATCCGCTTCCCTCGATGCTGGAATAATGAACGAAAACGTCTCCCTGGCTGTCGGTTTCGATGAAGCCGTACCCCTTTTTGTCGTTGAACCACTTAACCCGGCCCTGCGCCATGCCAACCTCCTCATGCGTGTGACGTTTTAGCCCCCCTGCTGCGTTCGTCGGACGATTTTTCCGGATGTGGGTCCGTAGCGGGCCCCTCACCACCCCGATGTCCAAAAAAGTCCCTGAATCTTTTCCCTTATGAAGGTCGTCGACCGCTAAAAACCCCCGCTGCCTTGGGGAAGGCGGTCCCGCAGATGAAGTCCCCCAGCGGTAAGGGTCCTCGAGCGCGACGGACGGGTTGGCTCAATTCTCAGCTACTTTTCGGGGTGATGAAGGCAAAACGGAAACGTCGCTAGTCGTCTTCCATTAGACCAAATGAATTCCGCTGTCAAGTAAAACGGCGGCAGGCCTTGACTGCCGCCAATGCATTGTTAGAACAAGTCGTTAGCGTAAATCCGATGCGTTTCGGGATCACCTGCCGGTGCTCAGGGAGGCGATAGCTTTTTCAGCAATTGATTGGCTGCGGTCAGCAATGGATCCCACACCGGGCCAAAGGGCGGCGCGTAGGCCAGGTCCGCCTGGGTGAACTGGCCGACGCTCAGGCCGGCGTGCAGCGCCACCGCCGGGGCGTTGATGCGGTGCGCCGCGCTGCCCAAGGGCCCCACCATTTGCGTTCCCAGAAGGCGGCCGCTGGACTTGTCGCCCACCATCTGGACCCGGACGGTCGACGAACCTGGCTGACCGTGGGCCTTGGTACGGCTGGCGATGGTCACGGCGGCGGGATCGAAGCCGGCATCCGTTGCTTCCCGCAGGCTCAGCCCGGTTCGGGCGACCTCCAGGTCGAAAATTTTGAAGACCGCCGTGCCGACCACCCCCTGGATTTCGCCGCCCGTGCCGCAGACGGCGTCGGCCACCGCCCAGCCGGCGCGATTGGCGATCAGGGCCAGGGGGCTCCAGGTGTTGCGCCCCGAAACGACGTGAAAGACCTCGGCGCAATCTCCAGCGGCGTAAATGCAGGGATCGACAGTGCGCAACCGGCGGTCCACCGCGATGGCATCGCCGGCTCCCAATGCGAGGCCGGCATCGGCGGCCAGTCGGCTGTTGGGTCGCACCCCGACGCCCACGATGACCATGTCGGCCTGCAGCCTCAGACCGTCGCAAACCACCACCAGACCGTCGCCGGCTGCCTCGATGCGCTTGACGGGGTGGCCCGCATGGCAGGCCACCCCGTGGATGGTCAGCTCCCTGGCCACCATCGCGGCCAGCTCCCGATCCAGCCAGGGCAGCAGGTCCGGCCGGGGCTTGACCATCGCCGTTGCGATGCCGCGATGGTGAAGCGTTTCCACCATCTCCAGGGCGATATAGCCCATGCCGATGATAACGGCCTGGCGCACCGGCTTTTGGGCCAAAAAGGCCTTGATGCGGCGGCCGTCCTCGAGGCTTTTGAGGGCGAAGACCCCCGGGAGGTCGCAACCGGGCAGGTCGGGGATGACGGCCTCGGCCCCGGTTGCGATCAGGAGCCGGTCGTAGGCGACCGTAAACGGTGCGCCCTCCAGGGTGGTGCCGGAAACCCGACGCGCGGCCGGCTCGATGCGGGTGACGCAGTGGCCGGTGCGCAGGTCGATGCCCTGTTTTTCACGAAAGACTTCCGCAGGGCGCACCACGAGGGTTTCGATGGGGCGCTCGGGGTCGGCGATGTTGTAGGGCATCCCGCAGGCGCTGTAGGAAACGTCGCGGGTTTTTTCGAGAACGGTGACCGCCATTTCCGGGCAGCGGCGCTTGGCACGGCTGGCCGCGCTCATGCCGGCGGCATCGCCGCCAATGATGACAAACTGCATAACCGGCTCCTTTCCGGGTGAAAACCGCGGCGGCGGCGGCGCGCTGCGGCGGGAGTGCCCATGGACAGGGGCTAAAAATTCGTTTACCTTGAGTGTCCGCTGCCTGCCCCGCGCCGCAGCCCAAGTCTTTCAGGGTAAAACGACCGTGCGGGGGGAGGCGGCTGGCAGCTGGCCAGCTGGCCGCGCTTGACACGAACCGTTAAACAGGATGCGATCGCACCCCACACAAAACGCATTATCGGGCGGTTGTCAAAACAAATCTGGCGCTTGCCGTCCCTGCCGGCGGCAGCGCCGGGACCGCCCAGGTCACGATGGAAAAAACGATACCGCACCGTCCAGGCGCCCTCCGGAAGCGCCTTGAAAAGCTCCAGCGGATGCTGCCGCAGACCCTCTGCCGGGACCGCTGGCCTTTTTACCGGGCCGCGGCCCGCCTGAAGGCCCAAATGGCGCGCAATCCGGCCGACCCGCTGCTGGCGCGGCAGTTGGCCGATCTGGAGGCCCGGCTGGCGGCCTCGCTGGCGGTCTGTGAGCAGCGCGCGCGCCACCGGCCCGAACCGCGCCACAACCCCGATCTGCCGATTTTCGCCCACCGCGACCAGATTGTGGCCGCCATCCGCAGGCACCCGGTGACGATCATCGCCGGACAGACCGGATCGGGCAAGACCACTCAGATCCCCAAGTTCTGCCTGGCCGCCGGCCGCGGCCTGCAGGGGCAGATCGGCTGCACCCAGCCCCGCCGGATCGCCGCCACCAGCCTGGCCCGGCGCCTGGCCGAGGAACTCGGCACGGCTCCCGGCACGGTGGTGGGGCATAAGGTCCGCTTCCAGGACACAACCCGGCCCGAAGCCTATATCAAGATCATGACCGACGGCATCCTGCTGGCCGAGGCCCAGGGCGACCGCCGGCTGGCGGCCTACGACACCCTGATCGTGGATGAGGCCCACGAGCGCAGCCTGAACATCGATTTCGTCCTGGGCTTGCTGAAAACCCTTTTGGTGCAGCGGCCGGAGTTCAGGCTGATCGTCACCTCGGCCACCATCGACACCGCCAAATTTTCGGCATTCTTCGACCAGGCCCCGGTCATCGAGGTCTCCGGGCGGATGTTCCCCGTGACGGTCCACTACCGGCCGCCGGACCCGGATGGGGCCGAGAACGGGGAGGCCACCCACATCGAGCAAGCGCTTGGAGTGATCGACGGGCTCCAGGCCGGCGGGGCTGCCGGAGACATCCTGGTCTTCATGCCCACCGAGCAGGATATCCGCGAGACCTGTGAGCTCCTGGCCGCCCGGCGTTACCGGGACACCCTTGTCCTGCCGCTCTTCGCCCGGCTGCCAGCCGACCAACAGGCCCGGGTCTTCGCAAGCGCCCCCGGCCGCAAGATCATCGTGGCCACCAACGTGGCCGAAACCTCCCTGACGATTCCGGGGATTCGCTATGTGGTCGATTCGGGGCTCGCCCGCATCTCCCACTACTCGCCCCGTTCACGGACCACCTCGCTGCCGGTGCGGCCGGTTTCGCGCAGCAGCTGTGATCAGCGCATGGGGCGCTGCGGCCGGGTGGCGGACGGCGTTTGCTTCCGTCTCTATGCCGAGGAGGACTACCTGGCCAGGCCGCTGTTCACGGCGCCTGAAATCCTGCGGGCCAACCTGGCCGAAGTCGTCCTGCGCATGATGGCTCTCAAGTTGGGGGACGTCGCGGAATTCCCGTTCATTGATCCCCCGGTCGACGCCAGCATCCGCGACGGTTTCAACCTGCTGCTGGAACTGGGGGCCATCCGGGAGCGCGGCGGCGGTCGCCCGCGCCCCGGGCGGCCGCGCCACGATCTGACCGCCAACGGGCGGATGATGGCCAAAATCCCCATCGACCCCCGCTTGGCGCGCATGCTGCTTACGGCCCGGGCCGAGGGCTGCCTGGAGGAGATCACCATCATCGCCGCCGCCCTGAGCATTCAGGACCCGCGCGAGCGTCCCCCCGAAAGGGCCGCCGAGGCCGACCGGGCCCACGCCGCCTTCAAGGACCCGGCGTCGGATTTCATCACCCTGCTCAACCTCTGGCGGCTTTTCAACGGGAGGGCGGGGGAGCGGATGGGCAGCGCGCAGCTGAAGAAATTCTGCCGCGAGCGTTTTCTCTCCTTTCGGCGCCTGCGGGAATGGCGCGATCTCCACGGCCAGTTGACGGCGATTCTCGAAGAACACGTCCTGCCGGGCCCGCAAGCGCCTCCGGCGGCCGGCATCGGCAGCGCCGCGGCTGAGCCCCAGGGCGATTTCAGCGCCCGCTACGGTGCCATCCACCGCGCCATTCTAAGCGGCTTTCTCTCCAACATCGCCCTCCAGAAGGATGGCAACTTTTACACCGCCGCCCGCAACCGCGCGGCCATGATTTTCCCCGGCTCGGGCCTTTTCAACGCCGCCGGCAAGTGGATCGTGGCTGCCGAACTGGTGGAGACCTCCCGCCTTTTTGCCCGCACCGTGGCCAAGATCGACCCCGCCTGGCTGGAGCCGCTGGCACGCGAGCAGTGCCGCTACACCTATCTCGAGCCCCACTGGGAGCGGGCCCGGGGCGAGGTGGTGGCCCGCGAAGAGGTGACCCTCTACGGCCTGCCGATCGTTTCCGGGCGGCCGGTGTCCTACGGCCGGATCAACCCCGCGGCGGCGGCCGAAATTTTCCTGCAGCGCGCCCTGGTGGAAGGGGATGTGCGCACGCTGCTGCCCTTCATGGTCCACAACCAGGCCCTGATGGCATCCGTGCGGGACCTGGAAGACCGGGTGCGTCGGCGGGACCTGCTGATCGGGGATGCCGAGGTGTTTCAGTTTTACCGCGACCGTCTGCCGGGTGTCAGCGACTGGGCGAGTCTCAAACGGCGGATCCGTGAGGCCGGCGGCGACGCTTTTCTGCACATGACCCGCGAGAGCCTGCTGCGCTACCTGCCCGACGCCGGCGAGTTGGCCCAGTATCCGGACCGGGTGGCCCTGGGGAAAGGGGATTATGCCTGCGACTACAGCTTCGCACCGGGAGCCCCGACCGATGGCGTCACAGTGCGCATCCGGGCCGCCCAGGCGCCCCAGGTGGCCCCCGAAGCCCTGGATTGGCTGGTGCCCGGGCTGCTGAAGGACAAGATCGCGGCCCTGATCCGGGGGCTGCCCAAGGCCTATCGTCGCCAGCTGCTGCCCCTGGCCCGCACGGTGGACATCATCGCAAATGAAATGCCCCGCGGCCGGGGCGCACTGCTCACCGCGCTGGGGCGGTTTGTGCGCCAGCGTTTCGGGGTGGACATTCCGGCCGCGGAGTGGCCCCGGGAGAGCCTGCCGGAGCATCTCAAAATGCGCATCGCCCTGACCGATGCCGGCGGAAAGGAGATCCTGGCGGGCCGCGACCCGGCGCTGCTCACCCGGGAGGTGGCCGCTGCCCCGCAGCCGGAGGCGTTGGCCGCCGCCCGGCGCAGCCGCGAGAAGCACGGCCTGAGCAGCTGGGATTTCGGCGACCTGCCCGGGGTGGTGCCGATTAGGGGCTCCGCCGGCGGCTGCTGGGAGGCCTTTCCGGCGCTCAGCGCCGAGCCCGACGGCATTCACCTGCGGCTTTTTGAAAGCCGCTTGCAGGCCGATGCGGCCCACCCCGACGGCGTGGCGGCCCTGTTGCGCGAGGTGCTCAAAAAGGAGTTCAAGCTGCTGCAGAAATCGGTGGCCCTGCCGCCTGGGCTGAGCGATGCGGCACGCTATTTCGGGGGCCAGCAGGCCGTGGCGGCGGCAATCGGCCAGGCGGTCTGGGATACTCTGTTTCGCCGCGATCTTCGCAGTCGGGAGGCCTTCGAGGCCCAGCTGGCCGCCGCCGGCCCCCGGCTTCAGGCCGCGGCCCGGGTCAAGCTGGCGCTGGTGGCGCCCGTGCTGGCGGCCTATCAGCGGGTGCGCGAAACCCTCTGCGGGCTAGAGTCGTCCCATGCTGGCAACGCCGTGGTGCGCGCCTACCTCCAGGGGCTGCGGGCGGCAGCCGCCGCGCTGGTCCCCGAAAACTTCCTGACGCGCTATCCCGATGCGCGCCTGGCGCACTTGCCGCGCTATCTCGAGGCCCTGGAGATCCGGGCCCGGCGCGGGGTTGACAACCTGGAGCGCGATTTGCTGCGGGCCCGTGAACTCCAGGTCTTCAGTGAGCGGCTGGACCGGTTTCGGGGCATGCTGGGACCGCAGGATTCCAGCGCCAAGCGGGCCGCGGTGGAGGAGTTCGGCTGGATGATCGAGGAATTCAAGGTCTCGCTTTTCGCCCAGGAGCTCAAGACCGCCGTGCCGGTGTCCCCCAAGCGGCTGGACCGTTTGGCGCGGGAGATCGACCGGATGGCATAAGCGCCGCCCGCGGGGGGCTTTCAGGCCTCCGGCCTGAAGCGTGCGACCAGCGCCAGGCAGTGCTCGGCCTCGGCCTGCCGCCCGCGCTTGCGGCAGCCGGCGGCGTAGATGGCGCACTTGGCCGCCAGGGTTTCCCAGGCCGCCCGTCGTTGGTCCGCCGTGAGCACATTCCGGGCCAGCAGGCCGCAGATGGCGCGGATGCGGAAACGATCGAGCCCCGGGGCGCGCGAGAGCTGGTCCGGGTGGCCGCCGCGCTTGACGATCAGCGGGCGCTCGATCAGGTGCACGGGGTGGCGGCAGCCGATCCGCAGCCAGAGGTCGTAATCCTCGCAGGCGGGCAGGCGCTCGTCGAAAAAGCCGGCGGTTTCAAACAACGAGCGGCGCAGCATCACCGCCGAGGGGCTGACCAGGCACAGTTCAAGGGAAGGCTCGAAAATCATGCCGCCGCGCTTGCGGTGGCGCTTGCCGGGGTTGACCCGGACCCCATTGCGGACCCAGATCTCTTCGGTCTGGCAGATCACGGCCTCGGGGTGGCGCTCGAAAAACGCGGTCTGGGCCGCCAGCTTGCCCGGCAGAAAGTAATCGTCGGAATCCAGCAGGGCCACCAGGGGGGCCCTTGCTGCGCGGATGCCGGCGTTGCGGGCGGCGCTGACGCCGCGGTTGGGCTGGCCGATCACCCGCAGCGCCGCGCCGTACCTCGCCAGCAGCGCCGGGGTCTCATCGGTGGAGCCGTCGTCCACGACGATCGTCTCAAAGGCTTCGAAATCCTGGGACAGGACCGAGTCCAGGGCCGTCGCCAGCGACCAGGCGCGGTTGTATGTGGGGATGACGATGCTGACCCGCGGGGCCGGGGGGTGAACGTTCACCGGTATTTCCTCTACTGCGCGATGCTCCTCAAGGACCTCACCCGGCTCTATAGCAGAAGCCGGTCGAACCGCCAAATGGGCCCTGGGCCGCTGACGACCGCATCCTGAAATTTTCTTCGGGGCCGGGGCGGTTTGCCCCCCCGACCCGGCGGGAATTTGCGGCGAAAAAATTAAGGCTTGACAAGTTCTGAATTTTCTCATAAATTCAGTTAGATATACAAAGACCTTGTGCGGTCAGTCAAAAAACTGAAGGAGCTTCAATAACTTACGGGGAGAAACCTGCGGCGGAATTCCTGACCGCAGTCACGGCTGAGGAAAAGGACCTCCCGGGCGTTATCCCCCCGCTGGATGCAGAAAGGAGGAGGGAGCGTATTTTTGAATTTGGACGTCTTGCAGGATTCAGAACCCAAACCCATAAGGAGGAAGGCATGAAAAAAACGGCTGTCATTTTTTTGGCGCTGGCATTCGGCTGCGGATTGTTGCTCGGTACCACGCCTGATTCGGTTCAGGCCCAGACGACCTTCGTGACCATCGGCACCGGGGGCATCACCGGGGTGTACTACCCCACGGGCGGCGCGATCGCCAAGATGGTCAACGAAAAACGCGGCGAATACGGAATTCGCGCCACGGTCGAGGCCACCGGCGGGTCTGTTTTCAACATCAACGCGGTGCTCTCCGGCGACCTGGAGTTCGGTGTGGCCCAGTCGGACCGCCAATACCAGGCCGTCAATGGGCTTGCCGAATGGGCGGAAAAGGGTCCCCAGAAGGACCTGCGGGCGGTTTTCAGCCTCCATCCGGAAACCGTCACCCTCCTGGCGGCGGTGGATGCCGGGATTAAATCCGTCGCCGACCTCAAGGGCAAGCGGGTCAATCTCGGTAACCCCGGTTCCGGTCAGCTCCAAAACTCCATCGACGCCCTGACGGCGGTCGGCATCGACCCTGATAAAGACATCAAGGCCGAGGGCATCAAAGCCGCCGAGGCCCCGGGTCTGCTGCAGGACGGCCGGATCGACGCGTTCTTCTACACCGTCGGCCATCCCAACGGCGCCTTCAAGGAAGCCACGGCAGGCGCCCGCAAGGTGTTCTTCGTGCCCCTTGAAGGTCCCGGCATCGACGAACTGATCAAGGCCAAACCCTACTACGCCAAGTCCGTCGTACCGGTCATGGCGAATTACCAGGGTGCCGCCAACACCGAAGACATCAACTCCTTCGGCGTTCTGGCCACGTTTGTCACCTCCGCCAAGGTGCCCGACGAGGTGGTCTATGCCATCACCAAGGAGGTCTTCGACAACCTCGATACCTTCAAAAACCTTCACCCGGCCTTTGCGATCCTCACCAAGGAAAGCATGCTGGAAGGCATGTCGGCCCCGATTCATCCGGGCGCGATGAAATACTACAAGGAAGTCGGCTTGAAATAAGGCCCTGGCGTGCGCATCGGAGCGGGGCTGGGGGCCCGGGGGTGACTCCGGTCGGTCCCTGATCTGCCCGCACCCCGCGGCGGCTCCGCGGGGTGCGGACACGCCGCTCTGATTTGCCCGCGACGGATCCCAGGCGGGTCGTTTCAAGACGGCACCTGCTGTCACCAGACCCGGAGGCCGGCGCGGGCCCAACCGCCATTTCAAAATAGAAGAGAGGTGGCCGCGATGAGCGAAACCGATATCAAGGGCAAAGACGAAGGTCTGGAACTGGCCCGGCGGATGGCGGAGGAGGAGGAGGGGATCGGGCGGCGGCCCCGGGGGCTGGAAAAATATGTGATCCCAACGATCGCCGTGGCCTGGAGCCTCTTCCAGCTCTCCATCGCCAGCTGGCTGATTCTCGACTCGACCTTCATTCGCGCGATCCACCTCGGGTTTGCCCTGCTGATCGTTTTTCTCAATTATCCCCTCTTTAAAAAAGAACGCTTCGGCTTCAAGTTTCTCTCCGCCACCGACCGTATCCCCATCTTCGACTATCTCATGGCCATCGTGGCCTGCCTGGCGGCGCTCTACATCGCCATCGATTACGCCGGGATGACGGCGCGCTACGGCGCCCCCATCACGCGCGATATCGTGATCGGCATGCTGCTGGTGGTGGTCCTGCTGGAGGCCTCGCGGCGCGTGATCGGCCCGGCGTTGCCGATAATCGCGATCTTTTTCATCCTCTACTCTTTTTTTGGCCCCTACATGCCGGATCTGATCGCCTTTAAAGGCGTTTCGATGAACCGCTTCGTCGGTCAGATGACCATGTCCACCGAGGGGATCTACGGGATTCCCCTGGATGTCTCGGCCACCATCGTCTTTCTGTTCGTGCTCTTCGGCGCAATGCTGGACAAGGCCGGCGCCGGTCATTATTTCATCCAACTGGCCCTCAGCATGCTGGGCGGGTTCAAGGGTGGGCCGGCCAAGGCCGCCGTGGTGGGCAGCGGGTTGACCGGGCTGGTCTCCGGCTCCAGCATCGCCAACATCGTGACCACCGGCACGTTCACCATCCCACTGATGAAAAAGGTGGGCTATCCCCCCACCAAAGCCGCCGCCATCGAGGTCGCCGCCAGCACCGACGGCCAATTGGCGCCGCCCATCATGGGGGCCGCGGCCTTCATCATCGCCGAATACGTCAACGTGCCCTACGTGGAGGTGGTCAAGGCCGCTGCGGTCCCGGCCTTCGCCTCCTACGCCGCGCTTTTCTACATCACCCATATCGAGGCCTCCAAGCTGGGGCTGCAGGGCATGGCCCGCAGCGAACTGCCGCCTTTTTTCAAGACCCTGCTCGGCGGCGCCCATTTCCTGGTGCCCCTGGTGATGCTGCTCTACGAGCTGATCGTCGTGCGCCACTCCCCCGAGTTGGCCGCCTTCAACGCCATCTGGGTGATGGCGCTGATCATGTTCTTCCAGAACCCGGTCAAGGCCTATTTCAAGAAGGAACCCCTGGGGCCGGCCTTCAGGCAGAGTGTCGTGCAGATTTTCGCGGCCCTGGCGGGTGGCGCGCGCAATATGGTATCGGTGGCCCTGGCAACCTCGGCGGCCGGAATCATTGTGGGGGTGGTCGCCCTGGGGCTGGGGCAGCTGATCACCGCCATCATCGACACTCTTTCGGGGGGCAATATTTTTCTCATGCTGGTGATCACGGCCATCACCAGCCTGATCATCGGCATGGGGCTGCCCACCACCGCCACCTACATCGTGATGGCCTCCCTGACCGCCCCGGCGATCGTCGAAATCGGCGGTTTCAACAATTTCATCGTGCCGCTGATGGCCGCCCATCTGTTCTGCTTCTATTTCGGGATCCTGGCCGATGACACCCCGCCGGTTGGGCTGGCGGCATACGCGGCGGCCGCCATCGCCAAGTCGCCGCCGGTGCCCACCGGTCTGCAGGGCTTCATGTACGACATCCGCACGGCGATCCTGCCGTTCATGTTCATCTTCAACACCGACCTGATACTCCACAACGTCACCAGCTGGGCCCAGGGGTTGTTGATTTTTGCCATGGCCTGCATCGGCAACTTCGCCTTCGCCTCGGCCACCCAGGGCTGGTTCGTGGCCCGCAACCGGATCTGGGAGGTGCCACTTTTTTTGTTGGTGACCTTCTCGCTGATGCGGCCGGACGCGGTGGCGCCGATTCTGGGGCTGGCCCATGAGCAGCGCTACTGGACCTACCTCATCGGGTTGGCCATCTTCGGGCTGCTCTACCTGATGCAGCGGCCCCGCATTCCCCTGGCGACGGCGACGGAAAGCGGTTGAACCAGCGGCCGCCGGTGCGCCGGCGGGTCGACCCGGAAGGAGGAAAGCGATGGGCGACATTCAAAAAATCATGGTGGCCATTGCGTTCAGCGACTACTCCCAAGGCATCTTCGACTTCGGGGCGCGGCTGGCCCGCAACCTGGACGCCGAAATCCTCGTGGTGAGCGTCATCAACCAACGGGACGTGGCCGCCGTTCGCAAGGTGGCGGCCCTGGGGTACGCGGTCGACGGCGAACATTATGTCCAGGGGGTGCGTGAGGACCGCCTGAAAATGCTCACGGACTTTGCGGCCAAGACCGGATTTCCCGAGGAGCGCATCACGGTGCGGATCCTGCTGGGTGACCCCCTGGAGGAGCTGTTGAAAACGGCCCTGCGGGAAAATGTCGATCTGATCGTGATGGGGGTCAAGGGGCGCTCTGAGCTGGAACATGTTCTGGTGGGATCGGTGGCCGAGAAGATGTTTCGCCGCAGCCCGATCACCATCGTGTCCTATCGCGGCGAGAAGGAGGCCCACCACCTGCGCAAGCGGGTGGCGCATCTGCTATCGGATTAACGGCCGGGCGAGCGTTTCCTTTTTTCCCCGACCAACCGCGGCGGGTCCTCGAAGGGGCCCGCCGCTTGACTTTCGCACTCGGGGGCCTACCCTATTTTCAACGCTTTTTTGACACCGAAGAATAGAGGAGGTATCCAATGAATTCGCATCCAACCGACCCACAACGGCTTAAAATCATAATGGATCTGGAACGCCTCAACCGCTCCAACGCCGAGGGCTGCCCGGCCTGCGGCCGCAAGTTCTCCCTGGGGGATACCGTCGTACCGGCCTGCGGGGCGTGGGAGGGGGGCCCCAAGCTGATTCACGAACACGAGGCGGTCTTTGACCACAGCCGGGGGGGCTACGTCGAAAGGCGCTGCCACGCGGCAAACCGCGGCCCCATCGGAGCTTGACCCGGCCGGCGTTTTAGCTGGATACCTGTCCGCTGAGTCCGTGAGTAGCTTATCCTTGGGAAAAGGACCCTCGATTGGGACCTCAAAACGCCTTGCGGCATGACCGAGCGGGTGGTTTAAAAGGAAACTCTGTGGCTGCCAATGACCAACCCGATGCTGCCCAAGAGCAAAATTTCGGGTTCCAACCCCGAAGCCTACGCCAGCGGCTGGTGCTTTTTGTGCTGCTGCCGGTGGCGGTGCTGCTGTTTTTGATGGGTCTCGTCGGGTTTGTGTTCGCCCGCAACAGCCTGCTGACCCAGTGGCAGGAAGCGGCCGTGCTCAAACTCCAGCGGGCCGCTCACCGGGTTGACATGCGGCTGGTGGCGCCCAAGGAATGGCTGGGGATTTTCGCCAGCACACTCGGCCTCCCCAGTGCATCCACGGTGCAGCAGATGATCATCGAGCGGCTGCAGACCATGGAGGGGGTCGCCTATGTCAATCTGGTGTGGGAGGATCCCGCCCCGGAGGCCTCCCCCAGGGACCGCCGCCACGATGCCGCCCGGGGCCCCAGCGCGGGGGCTTTCCCCCCGGGAGGTCGTTCGCACCCCATGCACCGCGGGGGATCCAAGGCCGAGATCATGTCGCCGCGTTACGACGAACTTGTGGCGGGGGAAACCGTGACCCTGGTCGCCCCCTTGAGCGACCCGGACGGCAAGCGCCTCGGGCGCCTGGAGGTGGCCCTGCGCTTTGACTACATCATCCAGGACGTGTTGGGGTCGGGTTCGTGGCAGCAGGGTCTCAAGGCGTTTCTGGTGGACGATGCCGGACGGGTGCTGACCTGCACGGTTCCCGGCGGCTCCCTGAATCTCTGCGCCGCCGATGATGTCCTGACCCGCGAGACGCTGGCGGCCATGCAGACCCGGGATTCCGGGACCGTGCTGGGCAGGGGCCTTCCCCCGGCGGAGGTGAGCGGTTTTCACCGTCTCCAGGAGGCCCCCTGGACCCTGATCGTGATCGCCCCCGGGGACATGGTGCTGGCCCCGATCCTGCGCTTCCGGCGCTATTACGCCGTGACGGGGGTGGCTTTCATCGGGTTTGTGCTGGTTTTGATCCGCCTGATGACCCAGCGCACGGTGGCCGCCATCAAGGATGTCTCACGGGCCGCCGAGGCGGTGGCGCGCGGCGACCTGGGCGCGCCCCTGCCGGTGCGCAGCCGCGACGAGGTGGGCGAACTCACCCGCAGCTTCAACACCATGCTTTCTCAGCTGGAGGAGCGTATCCGCATCAAGCAAGCGTTAGGGCTCGCCCAACAGGTCCAGCAGAATCTACTGCCGGACCGCACCCTGACCTTTGGGAACCTCGCGGTTGCCGGCGCCAGCCTTTACTGTGAAGAGACCGGCGGGGATTACTTTGATTTTCTGCAGTTTCCGGCCCTGGGCGACGGGCGGCTGGGGATCGCGGTGGGTGATGTGGTGGGCCACGGCGTGGCCTCGGCGCTGTTGATGGCCACCGTGCGCGCCCTCTTGCGCAGCCGGGCCTCCCAGGGGGGCGCAGCGGGGCGGATTGTAACGGATGTCAACCGCCTGTTGTGCTTGGACACGGCCGCGGCGGGCAATTTCATGACCCTTTTCTTCGCTCTGCTGGACCCTGCCGCCGGGGAGATCCGCTGGGCGCGGGCGGGCCACGAACCGGCCCTGCTCTACGACGGCGGCGAAGACAGCTTTTTGGAGCTGCGCGGCACCGGAATGGCCCTGGGCGTGGATGAGACCCAGGAATACGCGTCCTCCAGCTACGTCGGCTGGAGCGCAAGGCAACTGCTGCTTTTCGGCACCGACGGGATTTGGGAGACCGAGAACATGGGCGGGGAGCGCTTCGGTAAGAAGCGCCTGCGGCAGCTGTTGCGTGAGAACTGGCAGCGCTCGCCGACGGACATTCTGCGGGCCGTCACCGACGCCGTGGCGGCCTTTCGGCGCGATGCGGTTCAGCACGACGACATCACCCTGGTGGTGGTCAAGTTCCGTCCGGCCGCAGCGGCCGGTGACTGAGGCCGCCGCCGGCCGCTACATGGCGTCCACGTCGGTTTCGGCGATCATTCGGTCCAACTCCTTTTTGAGGTTCGGCGGCAAGCCCACGATTTCAAGTGAAAGAAAGCCCTTGATGATCAGGGAGGTGGCGTCCTGCTCGCTGAGCCCGCGGGCCATGAGATACTCGATCTCATCGCGGGCGATCTTGCCCACCGCCGCCTCGTGGGACATCTCCACATCGGGGGTGCGGCCCTCCAGCTCGGGAATGGCGTGAATCGCGCCCTGCTCCGAGAGCAGCAGCCCCTTGCACTCCAGGTGGGCCTTGGCGCCCGGCTGGGCGCCCACCAGGTGACCGCGGGCGATGATTTTACCTCCGGTGGAGACCGCGCGCGAGACGATCTCGGCCCGGCAGTTGGGGGCTTCCATCAGCACCCGACTGCCCACGTCCATCAGCGACCCCGGCCGCGCCATGAGAACCGAGTTGAGGCTGGCGGCGGCGTTTGGCCCCCGGAGGGTCACACTCGGGTACATCTGGATATCGCGCGCCGGCACCAGGCAGATGTAGTTGGAGATGAAGGTGCCGCCCGCCTCGACGATCACGGCGGTCCGGGGGCGCACGGCCATCTGTTCGGGCCAGTGGTGGATCATGGTGAAGGAGAGTGTGGCGCCCTTTTGGACGTAGAACTCTGACACCCCCACATGCAGGCCCGAGCGCACCCCGTGGGAGGTCGCGCAGCCGGTGATGATGTTGAGCTCGGCGTTTTCCTCGGCAATCACGATGTTGTGGACATCCTGGGCGAGCTTGTCCTCGGTGAGGTAGAGACAGGCCTGCAGCGGGTAGTGGGCCTTGGCGCCGGCCCGGGCGCGGATGAAATACCCCTGCCCGTGGCGGGTCTCGGCCCTGCGGGTGTAGCGGTCCTTGTCCATCGCCACCGCCTGCCACCAGTATTCCTTGAGCCCGTCGTATTTATCCCGTGCATCGCCCACGGCCAGCATCTCGACCCCCTCATGGAGGCTGCGGCAGTGGACCACCGAGTGGTCCATCTGGAAAAAACTGCCCGAGCGTTCCTTCTCGCCGGGGTCCACCCCGGCCAGCAGGAGTTGCTTCCGGTCGTCGGCTGGCAGACCCGCGAGGTCGGCCAGCGGCGGGTGGGCCGGAACGTCCTCGCGGTAAAGGCTCAGGTCCAGGTCGGCGGGGCCGTCACCGGTTTGGGTGCTCATGTCTTTTCTCCTTGGCGGAAGCAGCGGTAGCATTCCTTGAAGCCGCAGTCCCGTATAGTGTGCAGCATTTCCCGCGGATTGGCCTGACAGGCGATCCGGCCCTCCATCAGGACATGGCCGACATCCACGTTGACGTACTCCAGGATATGACCGGTGTGGGTGATGATCAGGCCCGACTTGCGGGACTGGGCGTAAATCTGTTTCAGGGTGCGGATGCCGTTGGGGGTGTGTTTGCGGCCGAGTACATGGTTGGTGTACTCGCCGATGAGGTGAATGTTCTCCAGGTCCACACCGGACTCGGGCTCGTCCAAGAGAACCAGGTCGGGGTCCTGCAGCAGCAGTTGGAGCAGTTCGGCGCGCTTGATCTCCCCGCCGGAAAAGCCAACGTTGATTTCGCGGTCGAGAAAGTCCAGCAGGTTGAGTCCCCTGGCCAACTCCTCCAGCAGTGCGCCGTTGCGCCGGGCACTGGCGGTGATCAGCTCCCTGAGTTTCACGCCGCGAATGGTCGGCGGGCGCTGGAAGGAGATCCCCAGGCCCAGCCGGGCGCGTTCGTCGGTGGGCAAGGCAATGATGTTTTGCCCTTTGAACCAGATCTCCCCGCTCACGGTATAGCCTGAAAATCCCATCAGAGCGTTGAGCAGGGTGGTTTTACCGGAGCCATTGGGGCCGAAGATCGCGTGGATCTCGCCTGTGTTGATGCTGAAGTTGACGTCTTTGAGGATCTCTTTGGCGCCCACCCGCACCCTGAGGTCCCTGACGTCCAGCAGGGGTGTTGCCGTCATTTTTCGAATTCCTGTCTGGGGGGCTCCCCGTCATGCGGACCCATGGCGGTGCGCCTATTTTTCATCGGTCGAGGCTTTGACCTCCGCCACGATGTTCTTGAGGTCGCGGCGGCTGCGATAGGGCTGGCTCAGGGCCTGGATGATTTTTTTCATCTGCCTGCGCCGGCGCTCGGCGGCCGCGGTGAGCTTTTCCTCCAGCACCTCCAGCGGGCAGGGTTTCATCAGGTAGTCAAAGGCCCCGCGCTTCATGCCCTCGATGGCCTCGGCGACCGTGGCGTGACCGGTCAACATGATGACCTCCACCAGCGGATGCCGATCCCGGATCAAATTGAAGGTTTCGATGCCGTCAAGCCCCGGCATGCGGACGTCCAGCAGAACCACCTCCACATTGCCGCCCTCTTCCAAGCCCGCCATGACCCGATTGTTGTAATCGATGCCGGCCCGCTCGTCCAGCCACTCGATGGCGGCCTCGCCGCTGTGCACGGTGCTGACGGTGAAGTCCCGTCTACGCAGCCGGTTGGCCAGGGTGGTCACAAAAGGCACTTCGTCATCCACCAGGAGCACATTTGCTTTAACCATTGCCTTGCCTCCCTTGCTTTTACGTCTCATTTTAGTCCTCCCCGGCGCGCATGTCCATAGAAGATTGCGGCGCGGGCCCAGCAACCCGCGTTGACCCGGCTCGCGCCGCGAACGCCCGGGCGTTTGCGGCCTTGACCCCCCGCGCTCTTTTCACTATAGTACTCGCTTTGCGGGGCGCTGCGGCCCGCACACGGCCCTCGGGGCCGGCGCCGTTGGTGGCCGCCGGCTGCAGGCGCTACCATTAAGGGAGTGATCTCGCGATGCATGTGACCTTCTATGGCGCCGTGCGTGAAGTTACCGGCTCCATGCACCTCATCAGCTCGGAAACCGATCGGGTCCTGTTGGACTGCGGGCTTTTCCAGGGACGGCGCCGGGAAAGCGACCGCAAAAACCGCATTTTGCCGTTTGACCCGCGGATTCTGACCAATGTCGTTCTCTCCCACGCCCACATCGACCACTCCGGACGCCTGCCGCTGCTGGTCCGGCAGGATTTCGCCGGCCGCATCATCTGCACCCGGGCCACCGCCGGCGCCTGCAGCTATCTCCTGCCCGACAGCGCCCGTATCCAGGAGTCCGACGCCGAGTACCTCAACTACAAGACCGTGCGGGGGCACCTTTACGACCTGAAGACCTCGCCCCGCACCCATAAGGTCAGCAAACGCGAGGTGCGCCGGATCAAAGAGCTGCTCAAGACCGACCACAACCGCCTCAACACCGGGGTCATCGACGAATTGATCGCCAAGTACCATCTGGAGGCGGTGCGGCCGCTTTACACCGTCGCGGACGCCGAGGCCGCGCTATCGTATTTCGACGGCTATCCTTACCGCGAGCCGGTGGCTGTGGGCCGTGAGATGCACTGCACCTTCTACGACGCCGGCCACATTCTCGGCTCGGCTGTGAGCATCATTCGCCTGCGCGAGGACCATCGCTGCTGCACCGTGGGCTTCAGCGGCGACCTGGGGCGGTTTGGCATGCCGATCCTGCGGGACCCGACCTTGGCCTTCGCGCCCGAGGACGCCGCCCTTGATCTGCTGATTATGGAGAGCACCTACGGCCAGCGGCGGCACAGCGCCGTGGCGGACCTTAAAAGCGCCCTCCAGACCGCTTTGCAGGACGCCATCGCCCGCGGCGGCGTTGTTTTGATTCCCTCATTTGCCTACGGGCGCGCCCAGGTGCTGCTCTACATGCTGCACCTGCTCTACGACGAGGGGGCCCTGCCGCGCCTGCCGATCTACCTGGACAGCCCTCTGGGGACCAAGATGACCCAGGTCTACGCCGAACACCCCGAAGTCTACGACCGCGAGGCCAACGAGGTCTTCCTGGCCAACGGCAAGAACCCGTTCACCTTTCACCACGTCAACTTCGTCGCCTCGGTGGAGGAGTCCATGGCCCTGATGCGCGACCCCCGCCCGGCGATTGTGATCGCGGCCTCGGGGATGTGCGAGGCGGGCCGCATTCTGCACCACCTGCGCTACAAGATCCACGACCCGCGCAACACCATCCTGATCGTGGGCTACATGGCCGAGAACACTCTCGGCCGGCGCATCCTGGAATTCGGGCAGGCTTACGAGGCCGCCGGCCGCTCAGGCCCGGCGCCGGTGGTCAAATTTCTCAACAAGGAATACCCCCTGCGGGCGCGTGTGGTGAAGCTCGACGGCTTCAGCGCCCACGGTGACCGGGATGAGATGCTGCGTTTTTTGCGCGCCTCGAACCTCAAAATCCGACGAATCGCCCTGGTCCACGGGGAGGAGGCACAGTCCCTGGCTTTTGCCGATTTCCTGCGCGGCGAGGGGTTCGACGCCTTCGTCCCCCGGGTCGGGGAATCGGTGCGCCTGTAGCCGCGGGGGCCTTATGATCAGCGTCGAAAATCTCAGCAAAAGCTACGGCGGAAGAGTGCTGTTCGAGTCCATCAGCTTTCGCCTCAACGCCCGCGAGCGGGTGGGGCTGGTGGCCCGCAACGGCGAGGGCAAGACCACGCTGTTGCGGATCATCGTTGGTGAGGAGCAGGCCGATGCCGGCAGCCTGGTCATTCCCCGCAACTATCGCATCGGCTACGTGCGCCAGCAGTTGGATTTCAGCGCTGATACGGTTCTGGGAGAGGGCGTTCGCGGGCTGCCGCCCCACGAGCGCGACCAGGTCTGGAAGGTCGAAAAAATCCTGACCGGTCTGGGGTTTTCCGAAAACGATTTCGGGCGGCGCCCATCGGATTTCTCCGGCGGCTACCAGGTGCGGCTGAACCTCGCCAAGGTCCTGGTCTCTGAACCGGACCTGCTGTTGCTGGATGAGCCCACCAACTACCTGGACATCACCTCCATCCGCTGGATCGAGCGTTTTCTCCTGAACTGGCTCCACGAGGTGATTTTGGTCACCCACGACCGCGGTTTCATGGACAAACTCGCCACCCATATCGTCGGCCTGCACCGCGGCAAGGCCCGCAAGATCGCCGGCGACACCCACAAGTACTACGCCCAGATCGCCCAGGAGGAGGAGATCTTCGAAAAGACCCGCCTCAACGACGAGCGTCGCCGCAAGGAGATCGAGCTGTTCATTTCGCGCTTCCGCGCCAAGGCCCGCCTGGCCAATCTGGTGCAGTCGCGGATCAAGACCCTGGGCAAGATGGAGAAAACGGAAAAGCTGGAAAAGCTCCAGGAGCTGGATTTCGCCTTTCGCAGCCGGCCCTTCAAGGGTAAATTTGTGCTCCAGGTGCGGGGCCTCGCGTTTGGCTTCGCGCCCGGCCGGCCGCTTTTCAAGGGGCTGGACTTTGCGGTGCGCGCCCAGGACCGGATCTGCATCATCGGCCCCAACGGCCGGGGCAAAACCACCCTGCTCAAACTCCTCCATGGCGCCCTGACCCCCACCAGCGGCGAGGTGAGCCCGCACCCGGCGGCGGCCCCGGGCTTTTTCGAGCAAACCAACGTGCAAAGCCTGGTGGACAGCCGCACGGTGGAGGAGGAGATCCTCTGGACCAGCCCGGATGTGGGCCGTCAGCAGGCCCGCAACATCTGCGGTGCGATGCTGTTTGCCGGCGACGAGGCCCTGAAGAAAATCAGCGTGCTTTCCGGCGGCGAAAAGGCGCGCGTGATGCTGGGCAAGCTCTTGCTGACACCGGTCAATCTCCTGCTGCTGGACGAACCGACCAACCATCTGGACATGGAATCCTGCGACGCCCTTCTGGCCGCCATCGATAGCTTCCCGGGCGCGGTGGTGATGGTGACCCACAACGAGATGTTTCTGCACACCCTGGCCGAGCGTCTGATCGTCTTCCAAGGCGGCACTGCCCGCCTCTTCGAAGGCGGCTACCAGCGCTTCCTGGAAACCGAAGGCTGGCGCGACGAGGGCGGAGCCGCCGGCGGGAGCCGCAGCGGCGCGCAGATGGTCAAGCTCAGCAAAAAAGAGGCCCGCCGCCGGCGCTCGGAGATCATCACCCGGCGCGGCCGGGAACTGCGCCCCCTGGAAGAGGCCATCGCCGCGGCGGAGAACCGGATCGAGGCCGAGGAAGCCCGGCTGAAGGATCTCAACGGCGGGATCTTGGCGGCCTCCCAGAACGGGGACGGCGCGCGCATCGCCGAACTCTCGCGAAGCCTGCATGCCTGCCAGGAGGCCATCGACCGGCATTTTGCGGAGCTTGAGAAACTCAGCGCGGCCCTGAACCGGAAAAACGCCGGCTTCGAGTCCCAGCTGGCCCAGCTGGGGGAGGGCGACGCGTCGGACTGAGGGCCGCAAACCGGCAGGCCCCGCAACGGGCGGGGATGGCCGCCGCGGTCGCACCCACGGACACTTAACCGGAAGCTTTCGCCATGGAGACCCTTGCTGCCAATACCGTGCGCTTTGTGGACAGCCATCTGCACCTCGATCTCGTCGCCAAATCCCATCGGGCGCGGATAACCTGGCTGCGCAAGGCCGGGTGCCTGCCCGTCGCCTGGGCCATGGGCGGCGGCGGGGGGAGCGTCCCCAAGCTGCGCAAGTACCTCGAGGCCCAGCGCAACACCATGCACCGCCTGCGCAAGGCCGATCTGGCGGGGTGGTTTCTGACCGGCGTGCACCCGCGCCATATCCCGGCGGCCCTCAAACCCGAGGCGCTGGCCTCCTTGCTGGCGCCTTTTCTCGCCGATCCCTTCTGCCGCGGGGTCGGCGAGATCGGCCTGGATGCCGCCGACGAGCGCGAAAAGGAAATCTTCATCGCCCAGCTGGAGTTGCTGCGCACCGAAATGAGCCGCCATCTGGTGGTCGGGGTGCACACCCCGCGCGAGGACAAAGAGCGGGTGACCGAGGAAATCCTGGCGATCCTCAACCGCTACACGCCATGGGCGGACCGCATCGTGGTGGACCACTGCAGCCTTGCAACCCTCGGGGCGGTGCTGGAGGGCGGCTTCTGGGCCGGCGTGACCCTCAGCCCGGCGAAGTCCTCGGCGGCGGATGTGGTCGAAATGTTGGCGCGCTACCCGCGCGCCCTGCACCGGGTGATGCTCAACAGTGACAGCGACGGTGAGTTCCACGAGGACCTGCAACGTTTCGTCGCTTCCCAGGGCCTGCCGCCGGAAGCCCTGGTGCGCCTGAGCCGCGATAACGCCCTGACCTTCTATCGTCTGCCGCGGCCGTCAAAGCCGGTCTGATCCGCCTGGCGGCGCGGCCGCAAGATAAGTTTCAGCCCCATTCAGGCCCGGCCCCGGCCGCGCGCCAAGGAGGTGGCCCATGTCCTATATCCTGGCCTTTTACGGCAGCCCCCGGCGCCGGGGCAACACCGCCACCCTGCTGCAGCACGCGGTTCAGGGGGCGCGTGCGGCCGGCGCCGAGGTCGAGGAGGTCGTCCTTAGGGACCTCAAGATGTCCCCCTGTCTGGAAATATACGGCTGCAAGAAGGACGGGCGCTGCGTGATCCAGGACGACTATCAGCCACTCCACGACAAGCTGCTGCGGATGGACGGGATCATGCTGGCCTCGCCGATTTTTTTCTACACCGTTTCAGCCTTCACCAAGGTCCTGATGGACCGCTGCAACGTTCACTGGGTCAAAAAATACTGGATCGACCAGGCGACCATGGGAAAATGGGAAAATCGCCGCAAGGGGCTCTTCATCGCCGCCGGGGCTACCCGGGGGCGTAAATTGTTTGCGGGGGTCGAGCTGAGCATCCGCTATTTCTTCGATGCCCTGGACACCCAGTTGTGGCGGTCATTGTGCTTTCGCGGGCTGGACTTTCAAGGGGACGTGCTGAAGCATCCGGCGTACTTGGAAGAGGCCTTGGCCGCCGGCCGCGACCTGGCCCTGGCGCTGGCAGCCGACGCCGAAAGCGCCGGGGAGAGCCCACCCCCCGCAACTGGAGGCGTCTGAATCGCCATGGAGCTGAAAAGCCTGAACCTGAAAACGGCCGCTGTGGAGACCCTCGTGGTGCCGGTCTGCGAGGATGCCGAGCTGCACCCCAACCCGGTCCTGAGCGCCCTGGCAGCCCAAGCCAAGGCCCTGCCCGAATTCAGTGGCAAAAGCGGTGAGGCGCTGACCCTGCACGCACTCCAAGGGCTCCCGCTGCGCCGGGCGATCTTCCTCGGCCTGGGCCCCCTGGCCGCCATCGACCGCGAAGGCCTGCGCCGTTTTGCCGGGGCTGCCGTTCAGAGGTGCATCGGCTGCCGTCTGGCGGAGGCCCTGATCGCCGTGCCGGCGGCCGCCCGGCTGAAGATTACGGTCCCCGACCTGCTGACAGCCCTTCTGGAAGGCGCTTTTCTGGCCAACCATCGGTTCGACCGCTACAAGGCCGAAAAAAAGGAGACCCCCCTGGCCCGGCTGGCCTTTCTGGTCCGGTCCCAGGTGGCCCGGCAGCACCGCGACCTGCCCGAGCGGGTGGCCACGGTCTGCGGCGGCACCCTGCTGGCGCGGGAGTGGGTCTCCATGCCGGCCAACGACAAGCGGCCCGCGCAGTTCGTGCAGGCCTTAACCGAACAGGCCCGGGCCGCAAATCTGGACGTGACCGTGCTCGACGAACGGGCCCTGCAAAAGGAGAAGCTCGGCGCGCTTTTGGCCGTCGGCGGCGGCAGCGACAGCAGACCCGCGCTGGTGCTGATCGACTACAACCCCCGAGGGGCGCGCCGAAGCCTGGCGCTGGTGGGCAAGGGGGTGACCTTCGATGCCGGCGGTCTGAATCTCAAACCCACCGGGTCCATCGAGGAGATGAAGATCGACATGGCCGGTGCGGCCGCGGTGGCGGCCGCGATGATCGTGATCGCCCGGCTGAAGCCCAAGCTGCGGGTGGTGGCGGCTCTGCCGGTGGTGGAGAACATGATTTCCGGCAGCGCCTACCGGCCCGGGGATGTCGTCACCAGCTACGCCGGCAAGACGATCGAGATCGGCAACACCGACGCCGAGGGGCGCCTGATCCTGGCCGATGCCATGGCCTACGTGGTCCAAAAATACCGGCCGGACACCCTGATCGACCTGGCGACCCTGACCGGGGCCTGCGTGGTGGCGCTGGGGGAGGGGATCGCCGGGGTTTTTTCGCGCGACGACGATCTGGCCGAGGGCATCCTGCGCGCCGGCCGGGTGACCCATGAACGCTGCTGGCAAATGCCTCTACCGGACGACTACAAGGAGCTGCTCAAGAGCGAGATCGCCGATCTGCGCAGCGTGGGGACCACCCGCTGGGGCGGCGCCATCGCCGCGGCCTTGTTTCTGTCGGAGTTTGTCGGCGACACCCGCTGGGCGCACATCGATATCGCCGGCCCGGTCTATCGCAAGAAGGAAGACGCCTACTGCGGTGCGGGGGGCACGGGCTTCGGCGTTCGGCTGCTCTGGGAGCTGATTGAAAAGCTCTGAAGGGGCCGGGCCGCCCGCAATCCCGGGCGGCCCGGCCGCGGGGGTTACTCTGAAGGGGCAAAATCGGGGTCGCTGAGCTTGACCATCCCGACGCCCCCCTGGATGTTGCGGGTTTCCTTGACGCCCTTGCTGCGCAGCAGCAGCTGGGCCTCGTAAGATCGGGGCCCGGAGCCGCATATCAGGCAGAGCTTCTCTCCCTTGGGGACCTCGTCCAGGCGGCAAATCAGCTCCTCCTGGGGGATGTTAAGCCACTGGCTGCCGTATTTTTCCATAAACGGCGAGGACTGCACCACGCTGCGTACGTCCAGCACCCTGATCTTGCCGTCCTTGAAGTCTTCGAGAAACTCGGCCACATCGATGGGCTCCTGCCGGCCCTCCATGATGTTTTCAAGGGCATTGGCCGCGTTGTTGACGATGTCCATGGCCGAGGCAAAGGGTGGGGCGTAGGCCACCTCGAGGTTGGAGATTTCCTCCAGGCAAACATCGTGATGCAGCAGGGCGGCCACGGCATCCACGCGCCCCTTGACGGCGTCGCCGGCTTTGCCCACGGCCTCGATCCCCAGCACCCGGCGGGTCTTGCGGTCGGCAATCAGCTTGATATACATGAGCTCCTGGGACGGGTAAAAGTGCGCCCGGTCCGACTGCACCACAACCGCGTGCACCGGGTCAAAGCCCGCAGCGGCCGCTTGGCGCTCGGTCAGCCCGGCCCGGGCGATGCCGAAGTCGAAAACCTTCAGGCAGAAGGTGCCCACCGTGCCGCTGATGCGCCCCCAGCCCCCGGTGATGTTGGTGCCGATTACCCGGCCCTGGCGGTTGGCCAGGGAGCCCAGCGGCATGTGGACGGTCTCGCCGCTGACCTTGTGCAGGATTTCAATGCAATCCCCCCCGGCGAAGATATCCGGGTCCGAGGTCCGCAGCCCCTCGTCCACCCGGATGCCGCCGAAGCGCCCGACCGCCAAACCGGCCTCCCGGGCCAGGGTGCTGTTGGGGCGCACCCCCACGGCCAGGATCACCAGCTGGCACGGGATTTGGCCGTTGCTGGTCTCCACCGCCTGGACCCCGCTCTGGGCGTCCCCCAGAATGCGGGTGACCCGCTCCGAGAGCAGGACCCGCACCCCCTTTTCGGTCATGTGGTTTTTGATCAAGAGCGCCATGTCCGACCCGAAGGCCGGCGGCAGGAGCTGGTCCATCATCTCCACCAGGGTGGTTTCCACTCCCCACAGATCGGTCAGGGCCTCGGCCATTTCAAGGCCGATGGCGCCGCCGCCGATGACCACCGCGCTTTCCACCTGCCCCTTGGCGATCATGTCCTTGATGAGCTTGGCGTGGTGAAGGTTGGCGACCAGCGACACCCCGGGCAGGTCGACCCCCGGCAGTGGCGGCCGCACCGGGGTGGCGCCGGTGGCCAGGACCAGCTTGTCGTAGGGCAGGTTTTCTTCTTTGCCGTCAGGCTGGTGGCGTATTTTGAGTGTTTTGGCCCGGCGGTCGATGGCCAGGGCCTCGGCATGCACCACATCGACGCACTTGGCGTTTTTGAAAAACCGGCTGTCGCGCAGGACGTGGGCGCTGGTGGAGCGCAGGCCTTCCAGGTCGGCCACGTCACCGCCGATGTAGTAGGGAATGCCGCAGCCGCCGTAGGAAATGATATAGTCCCGATCCAGCAGTTTGACTTCCGCCTCGGGGTCCAGACGCATCACCCTGGCGGCCACCTTGGGGCCCAGGGCCACAGCGCCGACGATTATCACACGCTTTGCCATAGTTTCTTTTCTCCTCGTCCGGTCGGTCCGGAAACGCTTTGTTGCGGTTGCACATCAAACAGGATATATCCCAAAAACTCCTTTTAGCCACCTGTCGCAGGCCTGTCAAGGTCTTGCATGTTCCAAGGGCCGCACTGGCGGCGGCGGCCCCGCAAGCCCTGGGCCGCGGCCTGAAAAGAGTTCTTGCAAAACGGGCGGTTGGTTTTATATTTAGCGTGTTTTTCGTCGCAGGTGAAACGTCTGCCGCAATGCGAAGGAGTACTAAAATGTCGAATCAACTCAAAACCACCTTTCTTCTGGCCCTGTTGACGGTCTTCATCGTCCTGGTTGGGCGGTTGCTGGGCGGCCAGCAGGGGATGATCCTCGCCTTTTTGCTGGCGGCCGGGATGAATTTTTTCAGCTACTGGTTCTCGGATAAAGTGGTCCTGCGGATGTACCGCGCCCGCGAGATCACCCGCGAGCAAGCCCCGGAAATCTACGACATCGTGGCCTCCCTGGCCCAGCGGGCCGGACTGCCGATGCCCAAGGTCTGCATCATTCCCCAGGAGACCCCCAATGCCTTCGCCACCGGTCGCAACCCCGAGCACGCCGTCGTGGCGGTCACCGAGGGGCTGCTGCGTCTGATGGACCGCGAGGAGATCACCGGGGTGCTGGCCCACGAACTGGCCCACGTCAAAAACCGTGACATTCTCATCGGTTCCATCGCCGCCACCATGGCCGGGGCGGTGATGATCCTGGCCAACATGGCGCGCTGGTCGGCCATTTTCGGCGGCGTCAACCGCAACGATCAACAGGGCGGCGGCTTGGGCATGATCGGCCTGCTGGTCACCTCGATCCTCGCGCCGATGGCCGCCATGGTGATCCAGATGGCGGTTTCGCGCTCGCGCGAGTACCTGGCCGACGCCACTGGCGCCGGATTTTCCGGCAATCCCGAGGGGCTGGCGCGGGCTCTGGAAAAACTCGGCGCCTACTCCAAGCAGCTGCCGATGCAGGCCGCCCCCGCCACCGCGCACATGATGACCGTCAACCCGCTCACCGGTGGCGGCCTGGCCAACCTTTTCTCCACCCATCCGCCGTTGTCCGAACGCATCGCCCGGCTGCGCGGTGTCCGCCCCGCCACCGGCAGCGGCAGGCCGCAATCGGATGGCGAGGCCAGCAGCGGCCGGGACGCGGGCCGTGCCATGTGGGACCGCCTCTCCCGTTGAAGGAGCGGCTTGCCAAAAGGAGCGCTTGGTATGAAAGACGATCGGGGGCACTACTACTACCCCTTTCCCCAGAACAAGCGGGTGCGCATGTACGTGCGGCAGGGTGAGGCAGGGGTTGATTTCAGGCTTTGGAACCAGGACGATCCGCAGCTGTGGACCGAGCACGGCTGGGTGCCTTACGCGGCCATCACGGCGGCCAGCGCCATTTACCGCAAGAAGGGCTTCGATCCGAACCAGGCCTATGATCTCAAGTTGGCCAAGGCGCTTTTGGCCGAATCCCCCTAAGCGCCCGCCTCTGTTTGCCACGGAGGAGCGAAATTGCCGTTTTTGCGGGACCCGGTAAATCCAACCCCGACCGCTAAGCCCGAAGGGACCCTATGAAATCCTATCTCATCCTTTGTCTGCTGGTGATCGCCCTGGCGCTGCCGGCTTGCAGCGGTCCCAGCCCCACAGAGCTTCTCGAGACCGCCCGGCTGGAAGAGAAGCAGCACAACCCCGAGCACGCCGCAACCCTCTACCGCGAGATCATTTCCAAATTTCCCGACAGCGAGGCCGCCAAGACCGCCGCCGCCCGACTGGCGGCCATGGCGCCAACCCCATGAGTTTCCCGAATTTCAGCCAAAACCGAGGAAAAGGGCGATGACCGCCGACGCGAACCTTAAGAAACTGCAGCTTCGGATCGAGGAACTGGAGGATATCTGTGACCAGTGCCTGAAATCCGAACAGATGCTGCGCCGCAGCAACCAGACCATCAAAAGCATCCTGGCGCACTCTGCGATCGGATTCGGGTTGGTGGAAAACCAGGCCTTCGTGGAGGTTAACGAGGCCATGCGCAAACTCTTCGGTTTCAGCCGCAGAGGCGATTACGAGGGTAAGCGCCTGTCTGCCTTGTATCCCGCCACGGGGGATTACGCGCGTATCGCCGACGGTATCGAGACGACCCTGCGGGCCGGTGAGGTCGTTCAACTGGATACCACCTTCCGGCGCAAGGACGGCTCCACCTTTCTGGGCCACCTGAAAATCAGCACCCTGGATCCCGCCAATCCGATGCGGCGGGCGGTGGTGTCGGTTTCGGACATTTCCTGGCGCAAAGCGATGGAAGCGGAGCTGATGGAAAAAGAGAAGCTCCAGGGGGTGATCGAGATGGCCGGTGCCATCTGCCATGAGCTCAACCAACCAATTCAGGTGGCGACCTTCGAGTTCTCCCAGGTGCTGGAAGAATCGGACCTTGCACCGAAAGTACGGGCCGATTTGACCAAGATCAAACGCCAGATCGACAAGATCGCATCGATTACCGGCAAATTGATGCGGATCACCCGCTATGAAACCTGCGAATACATCGAGGGCAAGAAGATCATCGACATCGACCGGGCTTCGGGCCTGCTCCCTTAGGGCGATTGATTCCCCGGTGAAACCAGCCGGCCCGGGAAGCCCCCGGTTTTGGGCAACTCGCCGAAAGCGGTTGACCTCCCCCGCGACAACGGCTATAATTAATATGTTTTTGCGTGACGGGCTGCGACCCGTCCGCGGGCAGGTCCGCGGCTGGCCGAAAATCCCGGCCGCCGGGTGTTGCCGTCAAATCGGCCGCGTGCCATGAAGCGGCGCCGGCGGTTGCCGGCAACGCAGGGGAAAACGGCTCTTGGACGGGGGTTATGGAAGAGATCTACTGCCGGTGGCCGCAGGTGGAGAGACGCTCCGGGGAGGACCGCCGATCCGGCGCCTTTCGGCTCTTCAGCCGGCACTGGCTGGCGGGAAAGCGCGGGGAGCCGCGGCGGCAGTCGGACCGTGAACGGTCCTATCGGGTAGACCGCTACCATCCCCGGGTCCTGATCCCCGTCGCGCTGATTCTGACTTTGAGCCTGCTGGATGCGGCCCTGACCCTCTACCTGATCGGGCACGGGGCCGCTGAAATCAACCCCCTCCTGAACTATTTCCTCAACCGAGGCCACCTGCCGTTTTTGATCGTCAAGTATGGCCTGACCGCAATCGCAATCCTCATCGTGGTCTACAACGCCAACGTTTTCCTTTTTCGCTCGCGCATCCGGACGCGGATTCTGCTGGCATTTTTCATTCTGCCGTTTTTCCTGGTGGTTCAATGGGAGTTGTTCCTGATTTTCTTCTGGGTCTGACGGACCTTCGGTCCCACCCGGACTGGAGACGGGGATGACTGCGACCGTGGTTCAAAACGGGTACCCCCCCCGGGTGACCCTCTTTGAGGTGGGCCCCCGGGACGGCTTTCAGTTCGAAAAAACGCTGATTCCCACCGATTTGAAGTTGGAAATGGTTCAGGGCCTGGTCGCTGCGGGGCTCCGCAACATCCAGGTGACCTCTTTTGTCAATCCCCGCAAGGTCCCCCAGATGGCCGATGCCGAGGAGCTGGTCCGGCGCCTGCCCAAGGATCCGGCTGTTTGCTTCTCCGGCCTGGTGCTCAACCGCGTCGGCCTCGAGCGGGCCTGCAAGAGCGGCCTGCAAGCCGTGGAGATTTCCGTCTCCGCCAGCGACAGCCACAGCCGGCGCAACACCGGGATGCCCCTGACGGTGGCCGTGGCCCAGGGCCAGGAGCTGATCCGGACCGCTGTCCGCGAGGGGCTGCGGGTGCGCGCCAGCGTGCAGTGCGCCTTCGGCTGTGTTCAGGAGGGGCCCATTGCAGAGGACCGGGTGGGCCAGATTCTGGCCGCTTTCAAGGCCTCCGGGGCCCACAGCCTGGCGCTGGCCGATACCACCGGGATGGCCACGCCGCCGGCCATCAAGCGCCTGTTGCGGCGGTTGCTGCCCGCAACCGGAACCACGCCTCTGACCCTTCACCTCCACGACACCCGGGGCCTGGGCTTGGTGAACCTGATGGCCGGCCTGGAGTGCGGGGTGACGCGGTTTGACACCGCCTTCGGCGGCTTGGGCGGGTGCCCCTTTGTCCAGGGCGCCGCGGGCAATATCGCCACCGAAGATACCTTATACCTGTTGGCCGCCCTCGGGGTCGAAACCGGGGTCGACGCGACCGCTGTGGCCCGCTGCTCCCGCCGGCTGGCGGCTTTTCTGGGCAAGACCATGGCCGGCAAGCTCTACCGGCTGGAAATCTGACCAGAGGCTGGGGCGCCGGCAGTCATGGCCCATCAAGTTTGCCGGCCGGTCTACCGAATAGAGAACTGCGGCAGCGCCCTTTTTTGGAGGTTCCGCCAAAAGTCCAATTTCTGCGTTGCGCTGCATCTCGAAGTCGCTGCGGCGTAAGTTAAGTCCGGCTCACTCTTCGAGATTTGCGCGCCGTTAATTGAACTTTGTTCGAAACCGTCTGGTTTGAGGCTTTTTACCGTTCCATCTTTTTTGGCACATTCTTCGGGCTGAACGGATGAACGACAGTGAGCGGCAAAAAATCCTGTTTGTCGACGACGAGGAGAGCATCCTCGAAATCGCCCGGGAATTTTTCCTGCACAAAGGCTACCAGGTTTACACGGCCTGCAACGGCCGGGAAGCGCTGGCGCTGGTGCATGCCGAGCCGATCGACTGCTGCTTCACCGATATCAACATGCCCGAGATGGACGGGCTCGAACTCGCCGAGCACATCCGCACCTTCGACAACACGATACCCGTCATCGTCATGACCGGCTACCCCTCCATGGACAACACCCTGCGGACTCTCAAAAACGGTGTCGTCGATTTCCTGATCAAACCGGTCAATCTCAACCAGATGGAACTCTGCGTTCAGCGCGTGCTGCGGGAGCGGCAGCTGTTCGTCGAAAACATCCTGCTGAAGAAGGAGGTCGCCCACAAGGAGCGCCTGGAAAAGCTCAACCGCGAGCTGCTCTGCAAGGTCGAGGAACTGCACGTGCTCAACAAGATCATGCGCAATTTCAACACCATCAGCCAGAGCACCGACGTTTTCAAGCGGGTCATCGACCTCACCCTTGAAATAACGCCGGCGGAGGACTCCCGTTTTTACGTGATCAACGACGGGCTGCAAAAACCGGTGGTCATCGCGCGTGCCGGAGCCCCGGGTGGCCCGGGCGGACCGCCCGAAAATGCGGCCGACCCCGTCCCGCAGGCGGCGGCCGAAGAGGCCGCGATCGAAACCCTCATTCTGGAGAGTGTGGCGGATGAGGTGCCCCTGCTGGTTGCCGAAAACCGCGGCGCCCGCGGGCTGGCGGAAGATATTCGATCTTTCGTGGCGGTTCCCCTCAAAATCCGGGAAAAAGTCTTCGGCGTGCTGACCGCCATGGTGCGCTCCGCCGGGCCGCGGTTCAACGAGAAAGATCTCTACTATCTCTCCTTCATGACCCAGAATGCCGCCTATGCCGTCGAAAATCTAGCCCTCTACGAAAATATCTATGAAAATCTCTTCTCCACCCTGTTTGCCTTCGTGAAAGCCATCGAAGCCCGCGACCAGTACACCCAGCAGCACTCCAACCGCGTGACCGGGATCGCCATCGCCATCGGCAAACAGCTGGGCTGCACCACCGAAGAAATCGGCATTCTGAACCTGGCCGGCCAGCTGCACGATATCGGTAAAATTGGCATCCCTGACGATATTTTGCTAAAACCCGGGCGCTTGACTCCCGAAGAATTCGAGACCATCAAGGGGCACTCCCTGATCGGCGCCAGCATCGTGGGTCAGCTGGGTCTCTGGGACCGGGAACAACAGATCATCCGCTCCCACCACGAGCGCTTCGACGGCACCGGCTACCCGGACGGCCTGGCCGGCGAGGAGATCCCCCTCCTGGCCCGGATCCTTTCCATCGCGGACGTCTACGACGCCATGGCCTCCGACCGCACCTACCGCAGGCGCATGGCGGAGAGCCGCATTCTGGAAATCATCCAGGAGGGCGCCGGGTCGCAGTTCGACCCCACCATCGTCAGCGTCTTCATGCAGCTCTACCGGGAAGGTAAAATTGCCGGCCAGGAGTGGGAGGCAGGGCAGGACGCCGATCGCCACCCGTCGCCGCCCCTGTCCCTGACAGCCTAACACCCCGAGGGCATTTGGTATTTACACCCGCCCCGGTTGATGCTATGAATTCCCGCCTACCTTCGCGGATCAGGCTTGCACGTTCCCCCGTCCCATCGCCGCCGGCCGGCGGCCGCTGCCGGCCGGCCGGGCTTGCTGGACGGTTCTGGTGTGGATATGGATGAGAAACGGACGTTTGTTCGCGCCCTGATTTCGACCCGCGCAAAAATAAAGCTGCTCACGCCCCGGGAGCTGGAAGAAATTCGGAGCTTGCGGACCGCGGCGCGTCCGCTGCAGGGCCAACTGCCGCAGCCTGCGGATGCAGACGACTCTGCCCCGGCCTATCTGGGGGAATTGGTCGAGTACTTGATCCAGATCGACGACAAGCTGGACCGTGTCATGGATCTACTGATCCACGGCAAGGGCGGCGATGCGGCCCCGCCAGAGGTTCTGCAAACCATCGACATCAGCGGCGCCGGCATGTTCATGGTTCTCTCGGCGCCCCTGGATGTTGGCCAGCTGCTGCAGGTCACCATCCGTTTTCCGGGTTTTCCCCTGGGGCTTTTCAAGGTTTTGGGCGAGGTGGTGCGGATCGAACCCGCCAGTGAAGAGCAGGCCTTGGTCTACCACACTGGGGTGCGGTTTCTGGAAATGACCGACGCCGAGCGGGACCGCCTGGTCGCCTACACTTTCATGCAGCAGCGCCGGACCATCCGGGAGTCCAAAAAGGAATCCTGACCGGCGGACGGGGCCGACGCCGCCCGCCGTCCCTTGCCGGGCCCACGGCCAAACTGTACCAGAGATCACGGAAGCGCACCCAGATCATGAATACCCCCAAAGTCCTGGTCATCGACAGTGACCCGATTCTCACCGACACTCTGGTGGAGGCCCTCAAAAAAAACGGTGGCTGTCAGGTGGAAACCTCGCCGGAGACCGAACGTGTCCGCGAGCTGCTGGATAGCCACTATTTCAACGTGGTGGTCACCGATTTCAACACGATGGATGCAACCGGCCCCCATCTCCTGGACTATGTCGTGGCCAACTGTCCCGCCACCCCCTGCGTGGTTTTCGCCCAAAAGGCCTCCATCCGCGATTCCGTCGAAGCCATCAAACGGGGGGCTTTCGACTATCTCTCCGCACCCCTGATACCCGAGCAGCTCGCTGCGGTGGTGGCCCAGGCGGCTGCCAAGGGCGAGCCTTCCCGGTTCGGCCGGCGCAAGGAGGATTTCGCCTCGGGCTCCCACTTCTGCGACCTGGTGGGTGAAAGCCCTTGCATGCGGCAGGTCTTCCAGGCCGTCGAGAAGGTCGCCCGGGCCGACAGCACCGTCCTGATTACCGGTGAAAGCGGCACCGGCAAGGAACTCATCGCCCGCGCCATCCATTGCCGCAGCGATCGCTGCGACGGGCCGCTGGTGGTGATCAACTGCGGCGCGATCCCGGGCGAGCTGCTGGAAAGCGAGTTGTTCGGCCATGAAAAGGGGGCCTTTACCGGCGCCCATCGGTCCCGTATGGGGCGCTTCGAGATGGCCAACGGCGGGACGATTTTCCTCGATGAAATCGGCGACATGAGCCCGAATCTGCAGGTCAAGCTGCTGCGCGTGCTGCAGGAGCAGAACTTCGAGCGGGTGGGCAGCACCCGCACCATTAAGGTCGATATCCGCGTGCTGGCCGCCACCAACAAGGACCTTGGGCACTCCATCGAGGTCGGCACCTTCCGCGAAGACCTCTTCTATCGGCTCAACGTGATTCCCATCACGGTGCCGCCGCTGCGCGAGCGAAGAAGCGACATCCCGCTGCTGGTCAACTTCTTTCTCAGCCGCTTGGGGGGCCGCCGCCGCCAGGACCGCAAACGGATGAAAGTGCTGACCGATGCGGCCATGGAAAAACTGATGCAGTACCCGTGGCCCGGAAACGTGCGCGAGCTGGAAAACCTGGTGGAACGCCTCTCGGTGCTGGTGGAGGACCCGGTGATCGAAGTGGCCGACCTGCCCGAGCGCATTCGCGGCCAGGCGCCGGCCGCCTCAGCGGCCGCTTTCCGGGACGTTGCGGGGGGCGTCGACTTCAATGCCGCGGTCGAAAATTTTCAGCGCAGCCTGATTCTGCAAGCCCTCCAGCAAACCGGGGGGGTCAAGGCCAAGGCGGCGGAGCTGCTGCAGATGAACCGCACCACCCTGGTTGAAAAAATCAAGAAAATGAAGCTCGAAGCCGAGGCCGGCTGAGATCCAGACCGTCCCTCCGCGGGCCGCGCTTTCGCCAAAATTTTGACAGATCTTCCCGCGGCGACCGGTTCGCCGCCCCCCAACAGTATCCCCCGCATCCAGCCTGACGCCCCGGCAGGCCGGCGATTTTCTCCAGCTGCAACCGCGCGCCCCCTTCTGCGTCGCCCATAACCCTTTGATGGCACAGTGTTTGCTCTCGTCTTTGCCTGATGCCCCGCGGCTTTTTGCCGATTCCTCTGGCTCACGGGCCTGCCTTCCACGGCTGGGGAGCGGGGCAGCGGATCAGATCGCTCGCACGGCCGGCGGCCCTTATCGGCGCTGGCAGACAGGAGACGGACGTGTTCAGGCCGATTTTTTGGCGGCGCAAATATATCAGGTGGCGGCGTGTTTCCAAAGGTGTGGGCCTGGTCCTGCTGGTGCTGTGGGGGTTGGGGCCCAACGCCGGTCTTGGGGCCGTCAAGCCGGCGGGTCAAATCGAGAAAATTGCGCTCTCGGCGGATCCTCTGCGGATCGCAGTTCACCTTCCCGGCCCCGTGCCCTTCAAGGTCGTTCAGGTGGATGCAGGTGAAGTCCTAATCGCCCTTCGCAACCTGCGCCATGTGGATTCGGTTCCCCAAAGCGGCCGGGGCGGGGCCTTTCTGAAAAGCCTTTCGCTGGCCGGGCTGCCCCAGGAGGTCGTGGGAATTACCCTGAAAACCGCCGGGCCCGTAAAAAACATAGGGGCCCAGTGGCTGGAGGATAACCGGGTGCTGGCCGTGACTCTGGTGGGCCCTGAAAAACCCCAGCCGCCGCCCCCTGTTGTACCCGCTCAGCCGGCGGGCAAATCGACGCCGGACGCTGGCGCCCAGCCGCCGCCCCCGACCCCCTCCGACAGCCGGAAGCGGGCGACGGATGCCGCGGCGATTCGTTTTATCCCCGGCACCCTGGATGCCCTTCTCGAGGAGGTCGCCACGTCCGGGTGCGGGACCGAAGCCGACCTTGAGCGGGCGCTGGCGCTCTGCCGAGCAGGGCAACGGCACGAGGCGGCCGCACTGCTGGAAGAATACCTCGCAGACCTGTCGCCGGACGCGCCGGGCGCCGGGGGCGGCTGCGCCGAGGCAGGCCTTTTCCTGCACGCCTACTGCCTCTTCCAGGCTCGGACGGCGGGGGATGCCATGGCCCGGCTGGAGGCGGCGCAGCACTTCCAGGACGCCATCAACCGCTTTCCGGACTCGCCGCTGCTGCCCTACGCCCTGTCCGCCCTGGGCGCTACCGCCATGGCCTTCAACAATTTTGAGGAGGCCAGGGGCTATTTCAAACTGGTTTTGGACCGCTACCCCGATTATCGGGGGACCCCCGAGACCCTGCTGGGTCTGGGCCGGGTGCACGCCGCCAAGAAAAATCACGAGGCTGCCGTTTCCGCCTTTCGCAAAATCATCGACGCTTTCCCCGGCTCCCAGCCGGTTGCCGAGGCCAAAATGGCTTTGGGCCAGAGCCTGTATGCCACCAATCACCTTCAGGAAGCGATCACCGTGCTGAGCGCGATCCGGGCCGAAAGTCCCCGCCGGGTTTACGCATCCCCGGATCTCCTGGTTTCTCTGGGCAACGCCTATTATCAGAGCGGGCAGTTGGAAAAGTCCTGTCAGACCCTGGCGGCGGCCTACAATGCCTTCCCCCGGGACGGCCAGAACCACATCCTCCTGACCCGCATCGGAGACATTTACCGGGATCTCGGCCAGCCTGCCAAGGCCCTGCCGTTCTACAGGCTGGTGCGCCAGCGCTTCCCGGGAACCGACGGCTATCTGATCAGCTCTCTGCGGGAGGCGGAGGCCATCACCGACGCGGCCGAGAAGGAAAAAATCTACCGCATGATCATCGCGGACTACCCCGCCAACCCGCTCTCCAATCTCGCCCTGGTCAGTTTGGCCGAGCATTTCAGCCGCACCGGCGAGGACGAAAAGAGCATTGCCGCCATTCGCAAGTTTTTCGACAAGTACCCGCGGGAATTGAACCAGGAGGCCGTTTTCATCTTCCAGGAAGCCTACCTGCGGGTGTTCAGGCGGCTGGCGGCCGCCAACGACTACCCCGGCATCCTGGCGCGCTTCGAGGCCGACCGGACGATTCTGAAGCGGGTGGAGAGCCCGGATCTTTTCTACCTGGCCGGGCAAGCCTACCTCCAGGCCCGGCTTTACCGTCAGGCCGCCGGGGCTCTCAAGAGCGCCCATGACCTCTACCTGTCCAGCCGGCGCCCGTCGGAGCTGGCGTTTGAATTGGGGGCCGCGCTCCAGGGCGCCGGGGACCCCGCCAGGGCCCTGCCGTTTCTGGAGGCCTTCCTGGAAAAGACGCCCGACGCCCCGCATGCCGCAGAAGCCAGCTACCGCTGCGGGCAGATCCTGATTGGCGACAAGGTTTACGACAAGGCCCTGGCCCGTTTTCAAACCGCCCTGGCCTCTGCAGGCCGGCCGCATGACCGGGCGCTGACGCTTATGGGGATGGCCGAGGCCTACCGCGGACTGAACCGCCCCCAGGCCGCAGTCGACAGTCTGCTTGAGGCCGTCAACCACCTGGCGGGCGCCTCCGATAAGGCCTACGAAACGCTTTTCACGGCCCACCGCCGCCTGGGGGAGGCCTACCGGGCTTTGGGAGCCTTTGACAAGGCGGCCGATGCACTGGCCATGGCCTTGAAATTTACCGAGCAGCCCGAGAAGTATCCGGACCTCCATTTCCTCCTGGGGGAAACCTACCAGAAGGGTGCTGCAGCCGAACAGGCCCGTCTGGCCTTTGGCGCGGTCGCGGCCTGCGGCGACCCGTTCTGGGCACGCCTGGCCGAGGAGGCCCTGCAGCGGCTGGCCATCGAGGGCCGGTTGGCGCGGCAGGCTTGAGAGCGATGACCGCGGGAAATAAACCGACGCCCGGAAGGCTGCCGATGATCCCCACCAATCCCCGGTCTGAGGGACGATGACGTCAAACTGCCAGATTCTCGTCGCGGAGGAAAACTACCGGGAGCGGGCCGCCTTGGCCCGCCTGCTGGAAGCGTGGGGTTATCCCGTGACCACCGCCATCGACGGTCACGACGCCCTGCGCAAACTTCAGGAGCAGCCGTTTCGACTGGTGATCGCCGGCAGCCGTCTGCCCGGGTGCGGCAGCCTGGAGGTGATGCGCCAGGCCCTGGCCCAGGATGACGCCCCGGCGGTTGTGATCCTTTCCGCTCAGGCCTGCGTGGATGAGGCCGTGGCCGCGATGAAAGCCGGCGCGCTGGACTTCATGATCAAACCGGTGGCGCCCGAGCAGCTCAAGCAGCGGGTCGAGGGCGTCATGGGCGCCGAGCCCGGAGGTCTTGAGGCCGATCGTCGACGCGCCCCGGAGCGCGCCATTATCACCCGGGACCCGTCGATGCAGCGCCTGCTGTCCCTGGCCGGACAGGTGGCCGACAGCCGTGCGGCGGTTTTGATCCAGGGCGAGAGCGGCACCGGAAAGGAGCTTCTGGCCCGCTTCATACATGGCCGCAGCCGGCGCCGGGAAGGCCCCTTCCGGGCCGTCAACTGCGGTGCGCTGCCCGAGTCCCTGCTGGAAAGCGAGCTTTTCGGCTATGAAAAAGGGGCCTTTACCGGTGCATTGGGACGTAAAACGGGTGTCTTCGAACAGGCCCAGGGCGGGACCCTGCTGCTCGATGAAGTCACCGAGATGGCTTTTCACCTCCAGTCCCGCCTGCTGCGGGTGCTGCAGGAGGGCGAGGTCGACCGCGTCGGCGGCACCCACCCGGTAAAGCTCGACGTGCGCGTTATCGCCACCACCAACCGTGATATCAAGGCCGCCGTGGCCGAGGGCGACTTTCGCGAGGACCTCTTCTACCGCCTCAACGTCATCCCGTTGAAGATTCCGCCGCTGCGGGAACGAAAGAACGACCTGCCGCTTTTGGTGTGCCATTTCATCGAAAAATACAACGAGATTGACGGGCGCTCCGTCAAGAATTTGACTGATCAGGCCCTTGCAAAGCTCGCCGGACTGCCCTTCAGGGGCAACGTGCGCGAACTGGAAAACCTGGTGGAACGGGCGTTGCTGCTGGCCGGGGGCGAGACCATCACGGCCGAGGACCTGCTGCTGGATGAGGGCCTGCTACCGGCGGAAAACCCGCCATCGGACGCACCGACGTCGGCCGGGACGGGCCCCGAGCCTTTGCGGGAGGCCGAGCGCCGGCTGATTTTGGATGCCCTGGACCACACCGCGGGCAATCGCACCCACGCCGCCAAAGTCCTCGGGATCAGCGTCCGCACCCTGCGCAACAAGCTCAACGAATATGGGCAAAAGTCCTCCTGAGCCCGGCATGACGACGCCTACGGCGGGCCCCGATCGGCACAGGGATTGCTTTAGCCCACAGGCGGACAGGGCGGCCGGCAAATTTTTCCACCCCGGTCGCCGAACATTTAAAAGGAGTGCTCGGATGGCAGAGATGTTTATCTTCGACGACACCACCCGGCTGCTGGGCAAGGCCATGGACGTTACGGCCCGGCGGCACGCCCTGATCGCCGGCAATATCGCCAACCTCGACACGGTCGGCTACCGGCCCCAGGACCTGGACTTCAAAAAGACCCTGGCCGCCGTCATGGCCGAGGGCCACCGCAAACTGGCCACCCCCCATGCCCGCCATATCCCGGCGGCCGAAACGGTCCGATTGGCGCCCAGCGCCATCGTAGACGGTGACGCCGGCCCGGGGCTGGATTCGGTCAATATCGACCGCGAGATGACCCATTTGATGGAAAACAACATCCAGTACCGCAGCAGCGTCGAACTGCTCCTGCGCAAGATCAGCCTGCTGCGCCAGGCCATTACCGAAGGAGGTCAATAATGGATCTCTTCAGGGCGCTCAATGTCAGTGCGTCCGGGCTGCACGCGCACCGCCGCAAGATGGACGTGATCGCCGAAAACCTGGCCAACACCGAAACCACCCGCACCGAAGCCGGCGGACCCTACCGCCGCAAGATGGTGGTATTCGAGGCCAAGCCGCTGGAGAGCTTTCGGGCGGTGCTCAACCGGCTGCGCGAAGATGCCGGCGGGGTGACGGTCAGCGAGGTCGTCCAGGCCCGCGACGCCCCTCGGATGGTTTACAACCCGGCCCATCCCGACGCCGACCCCGAGAGCGGCTACGTGGCCATGCCCAACATCAATCTGCTGACGGAGATGGCCGACATGGTGGTGGCCCGGCGGTCCTATGACGCCGGCGTGACCGCCCTGTCAACCACCCGCGGCATGATGCTCAAGGCCCTCGAGATCGGGAAATAATCCGCTTCAGCGGCCCGAAGGGAGTGCATATGAACGATATCAAAATCGGGACCCCCGCCATGACCCTGCCGCTTTCCGCCGGCGAGGGAGGGGTGCGGCGCTCGGAAGGCTTCAGCGATGCCCTCAAGCGCGCCATCGGCGAGGTCAACCAGTTGCAGCAGGCCGCCGACGGGGCAGCCGCCCAGGTGGTTCGCGGTGAGACGGGCATTCATGAGGGGATGCTGGCGATGGGCAAGGCGGATCTCTCCCTGCGCCTGATGCTTCAGGTGCGTAACAAGGCCATGGAGGCCTACCGGGAAATCATGCAGATGTCGGTATGAGGATTCCGGCCACCATCACTGCCACGGTGCTTCCGATCCCGAGAGGTTATCGGCCGGCCGCTGAGGGTCATGGCGACCATCCCGGCACCGACCCGATAAAACCCGACAAATCCATGGACCCGCCAGAATGAACAGCGCTCTGCAACAGATCGTGCACCTCTTCAACGCCATGCCCCTGCCGCGCAAGCTGCTGATGGCGGCCGTGGCGCTGACCGTCCTGGGGGGGTTTGGCCTGATGTTTTTCTGGGCCAACCGGATCGAATACCAGCCGGTGTTTACCGGTCTGGCGGCGGAGGACGCCGCCCAGATCGTCGAAAAACTCAAGGAGCAGCAGATCCCCTATCGGCTGGAAGGCGGCGGCAGCGTCATCCTGGTGCCGGCCGAGAGGGTCTACGACATTCGCCTCAGCATGGCCGGCGCGGGCATCCCCAAAGGCGGCGCGGTGGGGTTTGAAATCTTCAATCAAACCGAGTTCGGAACCACCGAATTCGTTCAGAAGCTCAATTTCCAGCGCGCCCTGCAGGGGGAGCTGGCCCGCACCATCCGCGATTTCAGGGAGGTCAGCGACGCCAGGGTGATGATCGTCATGCCCAAGGAGTCGGTCTTTGTGGAGGAGGCCCGGCCGCCCTCGGCATCGGTGCTGCTCAAGCTGCGCGCCAGCCTCTCGCCGGAGAAGGTCAGCGCCGTCGTGCACCTGGTGGCCAGCGCGGTGGAAGGGCTCGAACCCGATCGGGTCACGGTGGTGGACACCACGGGCAAGGTGCTTTCCAAGGGCGGCGGCGAGGAGCACAAGGCCGGCTCGCTGGCCGCCGGTCAGCTGGAGTACCGCAAAAGCTACGAGCAGGACCTGACCCAGCGCATCCAGACCCTGCTGGAGCGGATCGTCGGCAAGGGCCGGGCCATCGTGCGGGTTTCCGCCGAGATGGACTTCGACCAGGTGGCCATCGACGAGGAGATCTACGATCCGGACAGCCAGGTGGTGCGAAGTCAGCAGATCGTGAACGAGTCGGCCAACCGCAAATCCAGCCCCAACGCCAATGTCTCCAGTGTGGATGCCGTCAACGCCGCCGGTGCCGGTTATGCCCGTGAAACCGCCGATGTCAGCTCGCGCCAGGATGAAACGGTCAATTACGAAATCAGCCGAACCGTCAAGCGGATTTCCAGGCCGGTGGGCAGCCTCAACCGGCTGTCGGTGGCCGCGGTGCTGGACGGCAACTACGTATCCGCCCAAGAAAACGGCCAAACGGTTCGCCAGTACGTGCCGCGAACGACCGAGGAGCTCGCCCAGTTTACCAAAATCGTCAAGAACGCCATGGGCTACAGCGCCGACCGCGAAGACCAGATATCGGTTGAATCCGTTCCTTTTGCCGATATGCAAGACCTGCAGCTGGAAAAACCCCAAGGGCTCGACTGGGTCCGACTGGTGCGTCAATTCGGCCGCAGCGCGCTCAACGTCGTCTTGGTGCTGCTGGTGTTTTTCTTCGTGGTGCGGCCGCTGCTGAGAACCTTTCGGGATCTCAAAACCGAGGTGCGCACGCCGACCCTTGGCGGCGGCGAACACAGCCGGGCGGCCATCGCCACCGAACAGCGGGAGGCTCTGCCTGCGCCCGAGGGCCTTTCCCCCCGGCAACAGGCAGCCGCCCTGGCCCAGAAGGACATCGATAAATCGGCAGGTCTCATCAAGGGCTGGCTAAACGAGTCTGGGTCATGATGAAAAGCAAGCTGGACCCCCAGAACCTCACCGGGCCCCAGAAGGCGGCCGTCTTCCTGCTGACCATGGGGGAAGAGTTCGCCTCGGCGGTGTTCAGGAAAATGACGGAAAACGAGATCAAGAAGGTTGCCGGAATCATGTCGGAGATCCGGCATATCCCCGGGGAGGTGCTGACCGCGGTGTCCGAAGCTTTTGTCGACGGCTATCGCCAGGAGGACCAGGTGCTGGTGCCCGGGGACGGCTTTATCCAAGAGGTGATCGCCCAGGCCCTGGACCCCAAGGCCGCCGAAGCGATCGTCGCCCATATCCGCGAGAAAAAGCAGGAAATGCCCTTCAAGTGGAGCCGCGAAGTGGACCGCGAGGCCCTGGCCCAACGGATCAAGAACGAGCATCCCCAGACCATCGCCATGATTCTCTCCTATCTGCCGCCCGAAATATCAGCCGAGATTCTGATGACCGTGCCCGACGAGCAGAAGGGGGACATCGCCCTGCGCATCGCCAACCTGGGGCAGGTGCCCTCGGAGGTGGTCAAGGCCGTCGATCAGGCCCTGCAGTCGGATCTCAGCAACCTGGACAATGCAGCTGCGGCCGCGGGCGGGCTGGAGAAGCTGGTCCAGATTCTGGGCAGCGTGGACCGGGCCACCGAGGACACCGTCCTGGAGTCCATCGAGGACGAGCGCGGCGAGCTTGCAAACGAAATCCGGGAAATGATGTTCGTCTTCGAGGACCTGGTCAAGGTCGACGACCGCGGCATCCGGGAGATCCTCAAAAAGGTGGAAAGCCAGCAGCTGGTGCTGGCGATGAAGACCGCCAGCGAGGATATGAAGGCCAAGATTCTCAACAACCTCTCCTCACGCGCCGCGGAGATGTTGAAGGAAGACCTGGAGGTCATGGGCCCCGTGCGGCTGGCGGAAGTCGAGCAGGCCCAGCAGCAGATCGTGCGGGCCGCCAAGGAACTGGAGGCCGAAGGGGCCATCGTGCTGGGCGGCAAGGGAAAGGAGGACGTTCTTGTCTGATCCTTTGCATGCCCCTCAGGGGACGGCCGAGTGGCAGCCGATGCATTTTCAACGCGCCCCCGATCCGGACAGCGGCTGGGCGGCGGCCTCTCCGGGCGGCAGCGTCCTTCAATCCGGCTTCAGCGCACTTTACCCCCCGGGCGAGGCCGCGTGTGCGGCCCCCGCGCCCCAGGAGGCCCCGGACCAGGACCCGGCGGATGCCGAGGCTCTGCGCCGGGAAGCCTACCAGGAGGGCCTGGCCCGCGGGCAGGCTGAGGGCTTCGCCGCCGGCATGGAAAAGGCGGGCGAGGTGGTTGAAAACCTGCACCGGCTGCTTACCGCTGCCGAGCAATTGTGGCCCGCCCTGTGCCGCACCTACGAGCACCAGATCATCGCGCTGGTGGGACGGGTGGCGGAAAAGGTGGTCTGCGGGCATGTGGTCCTGGACCGGGAGGTGGTGCGGCGGACGATTCTCAAGGCCTTCGAGCAGATTCCCGAACCGCTGAACGTCGCCCTGGAGGTCAACCCCGAAGACTACGAGTACCTTGAGGCTCTCAAAAAACCCCTGATGGCCGAAATCCGCGGCCTCAAACAGCTCAGCCTGCAGGCCGACCCGTCGGTCGGCCGCGGCGGCTGCCGCATCGAAACCCGTTCCGGGACCATCGACGCCACCCTGGAGGCGCGCCTGGAGGCCGTTCGCCAATGCCTTCTGGAGACCGCCCCGCCGCCCCTCGTCGCCGCCGCTGCTGAAGCGCCGCCGGCGGATGACCGGCCCGGGCCGGCCTCGGCAATTCCCCCAGCGGTCCTTTCCCATGACCCCTGATCTGCACATCGACTGGGAACCGTATCAGCAGGCCGTTGCCGCCGCGGTCAGCATGCGTTTGGAGGGGCGCATCGCCAAGGTCATCGGGCTGATTGCCGAGGGCACCGGCCCGGACGTGAGCATCGGCAGCCTGTGCCGCATAAGCAACGAAAACGGCCCGGACCTTCTGGCTGAGGTGGTCGGCTTCAAGGAGGCGCGCGTATTGCTGATGCCATACGGTGATACCCGCGGGATCCGGCCCGGCAGCCGGATCGGGCTGGTCGACACCAGCCCCCGGGCCGATGTGGGCCGGGGGTTTCTCGGCCGGGTGGTGGACGGGCTGGGGCGGCCCATCGACGGCAAGGGAACCATCGCCGCCGAGGCCCGCTACCCCCTGCATGGCCGCCCCATCAACCCCATGGAGCGCGCGCCGATCCGGCAGCTCATGGATGTGGGCATCGGGGCCATCAACACCATGGTGCCCTTGGGGAGGGGCCAGCGGGTGGCCATCATGGCCGGCTCCGGGGTGGGCAAGAGCGTGCTGATGGGCATGATGACCCGCCACACGGCAGCTGATGTCACCGTGATCGGGCTGATCGGCGAGCGCGGCCGCGAGGTCGGGGATTTCGTTGGGCAAACCTTGGGCGCCGAGGGGATGCGCCGGGCCGCAGTCGTGGCGGCCACCTCCGACGCCCCGCCGCTGGTGCGGATGCGCGGCGCCTATCTGGCCACCACCCTGGCGGAGTATTTTCGGGACCAGGGAAAAAACGTGCTCCTGATCATCGACTCCATCACCCGTTTTGCCATGTCCTCCCGGGATGTTGGGCTGGCGGCCGGAGAGCCCCCCACCAGCCGGGGCTATACCCCGTCGTTCTTCGCCCAGCTACCGGTGCTGCTGGAGCGCGCTGGCAACTTGCAGGGGCGGGGCAGCATGACCGGCATCTACACCGTCCTGGTGGAGGGCGATGACATGAATGACCCGGTGGGCGACGCCGTGCGCTCCATCGTCGACGGCCATATCGTGCTCTCGCGCAAGCTGGCCAACCGCGGCCACTACCCGGCCATCGAGGTGCTGGAGTGCGTCAGCCGCGTCATGCGCGATGTGGTCGATCCGCAGCACCTGGCGCTGCGCGCCAAGGCGGTCGAACTGCTGGCGGCCTATCAGGGAGCCGAGGACATGATCGCTATCGGGGCTTACAGCGACGGCAGCGACCCGCAGATCGACCAGGCCAAACGGATGATGCCGCACCTCAGGCAGCTGCTCTCCCAGGAGATCGATCACCGGGTTGCCTATGGCGACGCGCTCCAGGCCCTGAGCGCCCTTTTCAAGGCCTGAGGCGGATCGCGTGAAACGTTTTCGATTTCGCCTGGCGGCGTTGCTGCGCTATCGAGAGTTTCAGGAGCGGCAGACCCGGCAGGCCGTTCTGGAGGCCAGTCGCGTGCTGGGGGAGTGCGAGGCCGATCTGGCGCGGCAGCAGGGGCGTCTGGACCAGGCGCGGGCGGCCTGTGAGGGTGAAGCACTGGGGGGGATGACCGCGGAGCGCTTCCTGCTTTTCACCCGGTTTGTGGCGGGGCTCGAAGCCCGGCGCGATGCCGCCCAAGCCCGGCGCCAAACGCTGCTGAAGGAGCTGGACGCCTGCCGCAAACGGCTGGCGGATGCCGTCGCTCAGCGGCAAGCCGTGGAAAAACTCAAAGAGCGCCGCCAGTCTGAATACGATCAGGACATGGCCAAGGAGTTGCAAAAGCAAACCGAGGAGATTGTCCTCATGCACCGGGGCCGGAAGGAAAAAAAATGAAGCGCCGCCGCCGCAACGCCATCAAAAACCTGCTGGTCGGTCTTTTGATGCTTAAAATCTCGCTGACCCTGGTTTTCCTGGCGGCCCCACTTTGGGCTCCCGATGCGGTGCTGCTGGAGAACCATGCCATTGCCCAGGAAACTGCGGCCCCAGCGGCTAAGGAGCCCCCTTCGGGCGAGACCCCGGCTGGCATTGACCCGTCGGCCGCTGCCACCCCCGCCACGGAGGAGGTCAAACTGACCCTGGCCAGCCTGGAGGAGAAACGGCTGGAGATCGAGAAGGAAAAAGAGCGGCTGAGCGAGCAGCAGGCGCGCTTGGAAAGCTTGAAGGACGAACTGACGCTCCAAATCGATGAACTCGCCCGGATTCGTCAGGAAGTGGAGGCCAGCCTGGCCGTCAAGGAGCAGCAGGAGACCGAGAAGCGGCGCCTGGCCCGGGAGCAGGAGGAGGCCAAGTTGAAACACCTGGTCAAGGTCTACACCAGCATGAAACCCAAAAACGCCGCCGCCCTGATCGACAAACTTGACCTGGATGTCGTGCTCAAGCTCTTTGCCCAAATGAAAGGCGAGCAGGTCGGGCAGATTCTCAGCTATGTCAGCCTCGATCGCGCCGCTCTGGTGAGCGAACGGCTGGCGCAAAACGCCGCCGGCCGGGGCAAGTAAACGCCCTCCGACAGCCCTCGTGATGACAGCCCCCGGCAACCCCGGGGGTTTTTTTGTTCCTCAGGGGCCGCTGCCGGACCGAATCTCAAACAGGAGCGCGCACCGGATGGGCGGCAAAAATTGCCGTTTCTCCCCCCGGCCGGGGTAAAAACTGCAGCCGCATGGCCCAGGATGCGAATCGGCAGCCGCCCAAGTTTGATTCCAATATACTGGAAAAAAAGGAAAACAGTTTTTTGGCAGGGGTGGCATAGGTGTTGCTCAGGGTCACAGCCAGCGGCAGCACCCATTTGCGGCCGGTATCAGAAAGGAAAGTCGGCATGTTGGCACCAGCGTTTCAGATTCAGAGTATTTTGACACCTCTGGCGGTCACCGGCGCACCGGCAGAACCGGCTGCATGCCCGGGCGGCTTCAGCCGTGCGCTGCACCGGGCGCTCCAGACCGGCGCGGCCCGGGAGGCGGGCACCGACGCGAAAGCAGGCACGGCCCAGCCGCCGCCGGGGGACAAATCCCGGTGGCTGCAACAGTTCAAGGCCCAGCTTGCGCAGCACGGGGTTGACTGCGGCGTCACGGCCGTGGACCGCGCTGGGCTGGCGACGCTGCTGCCGCTGCTTGCCGCGGCGGGTTTCGACGCCCAGGCGGCGGCCGGCCTTTTTGCCGAGCTGCAGGCCACCTCCGACAGCGGGGAGGTACGCCTGGCGGACCTCTTGGCGGGTCTGCAGGCGGGGGCTGCAGACTCGGTAAACTCTTCCGACGACCAAGCTTCGATGCTGGCGCTTTCCAGCCTGCCCTACCTGGAAACCCTGCTCAGCGCCTTCGGCATGCCCCCGGCGGATGTGGATCAGGTGGTGGCTGCATCCAAAGTCGAAGGGCAGGGTATCGCCCTAATGCCGCTGGTGGATGCCCTTAAACGCTGTCTGACGGCGAAGCCGGATCTGGCCGTGCGGGTAGCGGATGAAAAAACCCGCCTTCAGGCTGCGGAGTTGATGGGCCGCATGGGACTTGACCCAGACGGCCCCCACGCGGGAGGCGTTTTGAATCTGGAACAGTTTGTCGCCCGGCTGGAAAAACTGGCCGACCAAACCGCCGGCCCGCGGACCGAGCCGTCGGCGCTGGGGCCCCAAATCGATCGGTTTTTAGAAGGCTGTCACACATTGGGCCCCCAGACGCCGACGTCGGCTGGGCCGTCAGCGGTTGAAAATGGGATGTCAGCGATCCCGTCGCCCCACGCCGCCGGCCTGGAAACACCCCGGAGCGCGTCGGCGGCCCAGGGCCCCCCGCCGGCGGGGGAACCGCCGGCCGGCTCGCCTCCCCAGTCGTCTGCCGGTGAAGCGGCCCCGACGGTCGGGATGCTGGCTGCGGCCGAAAGCCGAGGTTCTGCTGCGACCGGCGGACCAGGCGGAACTTCTGCGGCCGCATCCGATCCCGGCCTGCCGGCCCATGTGCTCAACCAGGTGGGGCGCCAGATCGTGCGGGCCCGCCTGAGCGACGCCAGCGAGGTCCGTTTCCAGCTCAAACCGCCGCATCTGGGTCGGATTCAGTTGACCATCGATCAGGGCCCAGAGGGCCTCAAGGTTACCGTCCTCACCGAGCAGCAGGCGGCCCGCGACATGCTGACCGCGCATGCAGCCGACCTGCGCGCGGCGCTCCAGGAGCAGGGGATCCAACTGGCCAAGGTGGATGTTCAGTTCAGCCCCGACTTCGCCCAGACCATGGCCGACAGCCGGCGGGATTCGGCACGCGGCCGTCCGGGAAGCGCTCCGGCGGGCGCCCGGCGCAATGAGGGGGGCGAGACCGACCCGCTATCGGGTGCCCTGCCCACAAGCGGCGGGCGCGATAACGCCCTCAATATCGTGGTGTAGAGCCCAGCGAATACTAAAAAGAGGGGAGTGATCATGACAATCGAACCGGTTTCAAACGCAAGCGGCAGCCTCGCCGCCATCAGCGGCAGCTACGTCGACAGCACCCAGAAGGAAAAGGACAACGGCCTGCAGCAGTCCGACTTTCTCACCATGATGGTGGCCCAGTTGCAGCACCAGGACCCGCTCAACCCGGTGGAAGGCACCGATTACACCTCCCAACTGGCGCAGTTCAGCGGCCTGGAGCAGCAGATCAATACCAACACGAATCTGGAGGCGATCCTGAGGGCACTCGAAGACCAGGGGGCAAATGAAAACCTCCTGGACTATATCGGCAAGCAGATCACCTGCCGGGACAACCTGGTAACCCTGGAGAACGGCGTTGCCGGCGGTGCCACTTTCAGTCTGCCGGAGCCCGGGCAGGTCATCGTGACGATCACCGATGGCGCTGGAAACCAGATCACCAGCTATGCCCAGACCGATTTGGCCGCCGGCACCCACGCGGTTGTCTGGAACGGGCAAAGCCTCGACGGACAAAACGTCCCCGACGGCACCTATCGCTATGAAATCCAGGCCATCAGCGCCAGCGGCTCCCTCCAGAACGTTCAGACTGCCTTCACCGGCACCGTCACCGGTTTGACCTATGCCAACGGCTCCCCGCAATTGTTGATGGGCGGCCGCAGCGTCGATCCCCAGAGTGTGCTCAGCGTTGGGCTGGCACCCGAAGGGTAGCCCCAGGCGGGCGCGGCCCGCGGGATGAATTGCCAGCCTTTACAACTGGCACTTGGGATCAAAGCCTATCACCAAAATTGGAGACTGAACCATGTCATTGACCAGCTCACTTTACTCCGGCATCAGCGGTCTTTCGACCCTGGGAAATTCCATGCAGATCATCGGCGACAACATCGCCAACGTCAACACCGTCGCCTTCAAGGGCAGCAACTACACCTTCCAGGATCTCCTCAGCCAGTCGGTGGCCACCCAGTCCGGCACTTCCCAGGTGGGCCGCGGCACGGCCCTGGGCAACATCTCGGCCAATTTTCAGCAGGGCTCCTTTGAATCCACCGGCAACACCACCGACCTGGCCATCGGCGGCAAGGGTTTCTTCGTTCTGCGCGAGGCCGGCAGCAACTCCCAGTTCTACACCCGTGCGGGCAATTTCAGTTTCAACAACGACGGCTACCTCACCAGTCCCGAAGGCTACGTGGTCCAGGGCTGGGCGCTGAACGAGGACACCGGCGAGGATGTGGGCTCCATCGCCGATATCATGCTGGACTCCTTTACCTCGCCGCCGCGCCAAACCGATCAACTCACCGTGATCACCAACCTGGACGCCGATGCAATCAGCAACAGCGCCGACCTTGCGGCCGCCTGGGACGCCACCAACGCGCCGCCCATGGCCGCCACCAGCTACGAATACCAGTCGACGGTCAAGGCCTACGACTCCCTGGGATCCACCCACGACATCACCATCTACTACGACATCATCGACGGCACCTCCAACTGGGAGTATGTCGTGACCTGTAATCCCGCCGAAGACCGCCGCGGCTTTCCCGCGGGCGACCCCAACGCGGGCCTCCTGGCCCGGGGGCAGATCGATTTCTCGACCAGCTCCGGCACCATCACCAACCTGAACCTGGAGAACCTCACCGCCGGTGGTTGGGTCCCTGCGGCCCTCAATCCCGACGGCTACTTCGAGTTTACCGCCGATTTTCTCGGTGGGGTGCCCCTTTCCGTCGATCTGGACATCGGGACCCGCTGGGACGGCACCGGCTTCGCCAACTCGTCGCTGACCACCACCCAGTACGCTCGGGCCTCCTCCACCACCTTTCAATCCTCCACCGGCTATGGTGCCGGCGACCTTCAGGGGGTCTCGGTGGGCACCGACGGGATTGTCACCGGCAGCTATTCCAACGGGCAGCTGATTCCGCTCTACCGGGTGGCCCTGGCCAGCTTCCAGAACGAGCAGGGGCTTTTCAAGCTCGGCGGCAATCTCTATCAGGAAACCAACGAAAGCGGCGACCCGGTCACCAACCACCCCGGCACCAACGGTTTGGGGAGCATCACCCCCAACTCGCTCGAGCAGTCCAACGTCGACATCGCCAACGAGTTCGTCAAGATGATCACCACCCAGCGGGGCTACCAGGCCAATTCCAAAATCATCACCACCGTGGACGACATGCTGGCCGAGACGATCCAGATGAAACGCTAACTGGAATGGGGCAGGGGCGGCGGGCGGCTGGGCGCCCGCCGCTTCCTTCCGACGGCCGTCATGGAATTGACGTCCGTACCGCCAATTTGACCCCCCGACCCTGACCGCAGACCCTGCCAGGGGCCTCCGGCAGCGGTGGATCCGGCAAGGCCTCCCGGGGCGGGGTCTTTTGAGATGCCCAGCGCCGGCACCTTTCTCCTCTTTGCGGCCACTCAGGCCACCCCGCCTGGCACTTTCCTTGCTTAAAGCCTCTTCAGTTTTCTATCCGCGTCGGTTTTCCGTCGCCCCGCCGGCAGAATCTTCAATCCGCCGATTCTGAAAAGAGACGCTAATGGACATAGCCACGCTTCTGGGAACGGTGTCCGCCTTCGGGCTGGTGTTGATCGCGATCATCATGGGGGGCGGACTCTCTCTGTTCATCAACGTTCCTTCGCTGATGATTGTCGTGGGAGGGACCCTCGGGGCCACCATGATCAATTACCCCCTCAAAGACGTCCTGGGAGCGCTGCGGGTGGTTAAAAACGTGTTTTTGAGCAAGAGCGCCTCGGTGGAGAAGATCGTCGAGCAGTTCGTGGGTTTCGGCAACAAGTCACGGCGTGAGGGCATCCTCTCGCTGGAGGAGGATGTCAAGAACGTCGAGGACATCTTTCTCAAGAAGGGCCTGCAGCTGTCGGTGGACGGGCTGGAGCCCGGGTCGATCCAGAACATCCTGGAGACCGAAATCGCGTTTCTGCGGGAACGACACCAGCTGGGGGCCGAAATTTTCGCCACCATGGGCACCTTTGCACCTGCCCTGGGGATGATCGGGACCCTCATCGGGCTGGTTCAGATGCTGCAGTCCATGGAGGATCCCAGTTCCATCGGCCCGGCGATGGCCGTGGCGCTGTTGACCACCTTCTACGGCTCGCTGATCGCCAACCTGGTCTGCATGCCGATCTCCGGAAAGCTCAAGACCCGCAGCAAAGAGGAGACGCTCGCCAAGGAGATGATCACCGAAGGCGTGATCTCCCTTACCAAGGGCGAAAACCCGCGGATTCTCGAGCAGAAGATGCTGGCGTTCGTCTCACCGAGCCAGCGCCAGTCCCATTTCAAATAATCCTCCCAACGGCGGACGACCCCGAGGGGCGCCAGAATGGCCCGCAAACAGAAACAACCCGCAGCCGCAGGCAGCAACCTTATTCAGGTGATGACGGTCTCGCTCTTTATCATTCTGCTGGCGTTTTTCATTCTGCTCAACGCCATCGCGGTGGTGGACGAGCAGCGGCAGCGCCAGGCGCTGGGATCCCTGCTGGAGAGCTTCGCGGGTCTTTCGGGTGGCTTCAGTTTTCTTGAGCGCAAGCAAAGCCCTTCGGCGCTGCCCCCCTTTCCGGCGCCGGCAGGCAGGGTGGACTTCACCCCCTTGCTGGAAACCGCCGAGCATTTGAACCAGCAGGTGCGGATCCGGAGCACCCAGCGCGGTGCGGTGGTGTCGCTGCAGGCCGATGGGCTTTTCCAGGGTCCGGGGGTGCAAATCCGGCCGGCGGCGCATCCCCTGCTGGTGCGGTTGGCAGACCTGATCCTGAAAAGCGAGGCCCCCGTCGAGGTCAGCGGCCACAGCGACAACAGCCCAGCCGACCCCACCCAGGGAGGATCCCCCATGGCGCTCTCCGCCCGGCGGGCGCTTGGTGTGCTGCGGTTTTTGGTCGACCGGGGGGGGGTGCCGGCCGAGCGCATCACGGCCTACGGTCGGGGGCCGCATCAACCCCTGGCCGCCAACACCACCCGCGAGGGCCGGGCGCTCAATCGGCGGGTGGACGTGCTGCTGCTGCATCCCCGGGGCCTTCAGAAGCCCCAGCGGGGCTTCACCTTCAAATCGTTTTTCTTCAAGGTGTTCAGGTAGCGACGGATGCTGGCGATCCATCCCAAGGGGAGGTAACAGCCGTTTTGGCCAGAAACAGCGGCAGAAAAAACCGCGGACAGGACCTTGCGCAGGTCGACCCCAACGCCTGGATGGTGACCTTCGCCGACTTGGTGATGCTGCTGCTGACCTTCTTCGTTTTGCTGCTGACGATGAAGTCCATGGACACCGGAAAAGTGCGCACCATTTTCAACATCGCCGCCGCCACCCAGGGCCCCATGAGCCACAGCGCGGTCAGCCCCCGGGTCAGTCCCATCGACGACGCCCAGGGCGCCCCGCGGATCGACACCCTCAGCGATAGCCGTCTGGTGGCCGAGGCGGTGGAACTTCTTAACGGCATTCAGCGGGTGAAGGCCGAAAACCCCGAGATGGCAGCCGTTCTCGATCTGCTGGGGGTTTCCGAGGACCAGCGGGGGGTGGTGATCTCGCTGGAGGCCGACCACCTCTTCGCTTCCGGTGAGGCCGTGATCCGTCCCCAGAAACTCCCGATCCTGGAGGGCATCAAAAAGGTCCTGCGGTTTGCGGCCAACCAGATTCTGATCATGGGCCATAGCGACCGCCAGCCGGTGGTCGGCGGCCGTTTCGCCAGCAACTGGGAGCTCTCCTTGGAGCGCGCCCTGAGTGTCCACGCGGTGCTGACCGCACCGCCGGGGCTTGACCCGGCGCAGCTGGGGGTGGGCGGCTATGGCGACCGGCGGCCGCTCTTCGGCCCCGATACCCCGGAAAACCGCGCCCGCAACCGGCGGGTGGAATTTATTCTGCGAAAACCGAATTGAGCGAGGAAAGACCGGTGCAAAGCAATTTTTCGGTGCAAGTCAAATCCCTGCCGGCGCTGCTGTTGGCGCTGCTGACGCTCTGCAGCCCGATGACCGGCTGCAAGGGGCAGGAGGCCGATGGCCGGCAGGCGGCGGTGGCGGCTGATTTCGGCCAGATTTTCGACCTCGACACCTTCGTGGTCAATCTGGGCGACCAGGGCGGCAAGCGCTACCTGAAGACCAAGATCGCCCTGGAGTACGGCAGCGAAGCGCTCGGAAAGGAAATGATCACCCGCCTGCCCCAACTGCGGGACATGATTCTGCTCCTGCTCAGCAGTAAAACCCTGGATCAGATCCAGGATATCGACGGCAAAATCGCGCTGCGCAACGAACTGATGGCTCGGATCAACCAGACCCTGCAGCAGGGGCATATCAAAAACCTCTATTTCACCGAGTTCGTCATTCAGTAGCCCGGGGGCCTGATGAGCGATATTCTTTCCCAGGATGAGGTCGACAGCCTTCTCAGCGGTCTGACCACCGGCAAGGTCGAAGCCGAGACCGACACCGGACCCGATCCCCAGGAGGTTCAGGCCTACGACTTCACCCGCCAGGACCAGGTGGTGCGCGGGCGGATGCCGACCTTTGAGCTGGTCAACGAACGGCTGGCCAAGGAGATGCGCGCCGGCGTCTCCAACCTGCTGCACACCAGTGTGGGGATTGCCCTGAAGGCCACCGACACGATCAAGTTTTCCGAATTCACCCGCTCGCTGCCGGTGCCCACCAGCCTGCATCTCTTCCGCATGGAGCCGCTGCGCGGCTTTGCCCTGATGGTCCTGGAAAGCCGGCTGGTCTATAACCTGATCGACACTTTTTTCGGCGGCCGCGGCGACGGCAAGGCCAAGATCGAGGGGCGCGAGTTCACCCCGATCGAGACCGTCATGATCCAGAAGGTGGTCGCCGTTTGTCTCGAGGCCCTCAAAAAGGCCTGGCGCCCGGTGGAGGTGATCGATACGGTCTTCGTCCGCTCGGAGATGAACCCCCAGTTTGCGACGGTTCTGCTGCCCTCGGACCTGGTGATCGTCTCGCGCTTCGAGGTCGAGCTGGAGCAAAGCGCGGGTCTCATCACGGTCAGCCTGCCCTATGCGATGATCGAACCCATTCGCAGCAAGCTCAACGCCGGCTTCCAGAGCGACGCCCTTGAAGTCGACCAGGCTTGGCAGCGGCGGATGCGGGAAATCCTGCAGGTCGCCGAGATCAGTTTTGGGGTGGCTCTGGGGGCCACCGAGATAACCGGCGAGCGCCTGATTCACCTCAGGGTCGGGGACGTGATTCAACTGGACAACGATGCCGAGGAGCGCCTGACCGGTTTGGTGGCCGGGGTTCCCAAATTCAAGGGTTTTGCCGGCACCCACCGGGGGTGCCAGGCCTTCAAGGTGGACAGCCGATTGGAGTAGCACGCGATGGATGCAGACAACAGGGCGGCAGCGGCAGCCGTCGCCGAGGGCGCCGAAACGGCGGCCGCCGGCGGCGGAGAGCGGGACCTGGACTTTATCCTCGATATTCCCCTGGAGTTGTCGGTGGAGCTCGGGCGCACCCGTATGTTGGTCAACGACCTCTTGCAGTTGGGCCAGGGGGCGATCGTGCAGCTGGACAAACTGGCCGGTGAGCCCCTGGAGATTTTCATCAACCGCAAACTGGTGGCCCGCGGGGAGGTGGTGGTGGTCAACGAAAAATTCGGCGTGCGTCTGACCGACATCATCAGCCCCACGGAGCGGGTCCGCACCCTCGGCTGAGCCGGCTGCCCGCTGACGGAACGCGGTCAGGGATTCAAGGAACGCGCGATGGATGGATTGTCCTCCCCGGCGGCGGCCGCGGCACCGCCGGAACTGTGGTTTTCACTGCTCAAAAGCGCCGCGACGCTCTGCATCGTGCTGGCCCTCTTGGTCGGGGCGCTGGTTTTGATGCGCCGGCTTTTCGTCCAACGGGGCGCACTGGGCGGGGCGCAGATCATCAAGACCGTCGCCGTCCAGTACGTGGCGCCCAAGGAGCGGGTCATCCTGCTGGATGTGCTGGGCGAAAAACTGCTGATCGGGGCCACCCCCCAAGCCATCACCCTGCTCTCCCGGCTGCCCGCCGGGTGTCAGCTGCCCTCGCCGCCGGCCCCCGACTCGGCCGGCCTTTTTAAAGACCTTCTCAAACGGACGCTCCAGCGCGAGCAGCGGCCGCGCGCTTGAAACCCGCCGGGCCGCGGCCGCCGGACCAGGACAGGCAGATCCCAATGAAGGCCCTTCACCCCACAAGCGGGACCCTTTTGCGCCTCCTTCTGGCCGCGCTGTTGTTGGCCTTGGCGGCGGCGCCGGCGGCGGCCGTGCCGCTGCCCTCCTTGCAGATCGGTGTGGAGGAGGCCCGGTCCCCGGAAGAGGTGGCCGTGGTCCTGCAGATCATTGCGCTCTTGACGGTCCTTTCTCTGGCACCGGCGATCCTGGTGCTGATGACCTCCTTTACCCGCCTGGTTGTGGTGTTCAATTTTCTGCGCCAGGCGATTGGTGTGCAGCAGGCCCCGCCCAACCAGGTCCTCATCGGGCTGGCGCTCTTCATCACCTTCTTCGTGATGGCCCCGGTCTGGCAGCAGGTCCACCAGACGGCCTTGCGTCCCTACCTCGACAAGGAAATCTCCTACCAGCAGGCCTTCGAGAGTGCCCAGGCGCCGGTGCGCAAGTTCATGCTGGCCAACACCCGCGAAAAGGATCTGGCGCTTTTCGTGAAAGTCTCCGGCGCCGATCGGCCCCGCACGCCGGCGGATGTGGGCATGCTGGCGCTGATCCCGGCCTTCGTGATCAGCGAGTTGAAAACCGCCTTTATCATCGGCTTCGTGCTCTACGTGCCGTTTCTGGTGATCGACATGGTGGTGGCCAGCGTGCTGCTTTCCATGGGCATGATGATGCTGCCGCCGGTGATGATCTCGCTGCCCTTCAAACTGATGCTCTTCGTTCTCGTGGACGGCTGGAACATCGTGATCGGCTCTTTGGTCAAGAGCTTCGGGGTGGTCTGAGATGACGCCTGAATTCGTGGTCAGCTTCGCCAAGGAGGCCATCACCCTGACCATCCTGATCGCCATGCCGCTGCTGGGTTTGGGTCTGATCGTGGGGCTGGCGGTGAGCATCTTCCAGGCGGTCACCTCGGTTCAGGAAATGACCCTCAGCTTCATTCCCAAAATCCTGGCGGTGCTCCTGGGCCTGTTGTTTTTCGCCCCCTGGATGCTCCAGCGGCTGGTGGGCTTCACCCGCCAGATCATCACCGACATCCCGCTTTACATCCGCTGAAATGCAGCTCCTGAACTTTTCCCCGGAACAGTTCGAGGTCTTTGTCCTGATCCTGATCCGGGTCGGTGCGCTGCTGCTTCTCTTCCCGATTTTTGACAGCCCGCTTTTCCCGCGCGTGGTCAAGCTCGGTCTGGCGCTGGCCTTGACCCTGGCGCTTTTCCCGGCGGTGCCGGTGGACGCCACGCGCTTTCCGCGGCATGCCCCCGGGCTGCTGGCCCTGGGGGTCAGCGAGCTCTTCGCGGGCATGGTGCTGGGGTTGACGGTGCGCCTTTTTTTTGCGGCGGTGCAGCTGGCGGGCCAGATGGTGGGCTTTCAGATGGGGTTTTCGATCATCAACGTGCTCGACCCCCAGACCGGCGGGCAGGTGTCGATTATCGACCAGATCGGCCTGATGGTGGTGATGCTGCTGTTTCTCTCGCTAAATGGGCACCACGTCCTGATCGGCGCCCTGGCCGAGAGCTTCCGGATTTTGGCCCCCGGCGTGCTCAACCTGCAGCAGGGCTTTTTCTCCCTGGTGCTGGCCGGCGCCGGCAACATGTTCGCCCTGGGCATCAAGATCGGGGCGCCCGCCATCGCGGCCCTGCTGTTCACCGATGCGGCCTTCGGGATCTGCGCGCGCTTCGTGCCCCAAATGAATATCCTGATCGCCGGCTTCCCGGTCAAGATCGTCGTGGGCCTCTTTTTTTTCGGCGTGACGCTTCAAATCGTGGGCCTGATGACCGGCCTCTTCCTGGGCCACCTGCCGGGGCAGCTGCGAACCCTGCTGACCCTCATGGGGATCCCGTAGATGCCTGAACAGGGGTTCCAGGAGCGCACCGAGCGGGCGACCCCGCGCAAACGCGAACAGGCCCGTGAAAAAGGCCAGGTGGCCCGCAGCGCCGACATCTCATCGGTCTGTGTGCTGCTGGCCGGGGTCTTGGCGCTCTATTTTTTCAGCCACCATCTCTACCGGGGGCTTGCCTCGGTCATCCGCAGCGGCCTGAGCTTTGACCGGATAACGGAATTCAGCAGCGCCGGATGCCTGCAGCTGTGCTCAACGGTTTTGCTGCGCTTTCTGATCATGTTGCTGCCGGTGATGGGCGCGGTCTTTCTGGCCGCCCTGGCCGCCAACCTGATCCAGGTCGGCTTCCACCTGTCCGGGCAGGCGCTGGCCCCCAGGCTCGACAAGCTGAGCGTCAGCAAGGGGTTTGGCCGCCTGTTTTCGCTGCGCTCGCTGGTGGAGCTGGTCAAGTCGCTTCTCAAGCTGGGGATCGTCGGCGGCGTCGCCTATCTGGCGGTCAAGGGTCAAAGCGCCGGCCTGCTGAGCCTCTACGACATGAGCCCCAACGCCATTACGGCCTTTATCCTGGGGGCGGCCCTCAAGCTTTTTCTCTGGGTGGGGCTGATCATGGCCCTGGTGGCGGCCCTGGACTACGGGTTCCAGCGCTGGAAGTTTGAGCAGGAACTCAAGATGACCAAGCAGGAGGTCAAGGAGGAGGCCAAACAGGCCGAAGGCGACCCCCAGATCAAGGCCCGCATCCGCAGCATTCAGCAGCAGGCGGCGCGCAAGCGCATGATGCAGGCCCTTCCCCAGGCCGACGTGGTGGTTACCAACCCCACCCACCTGGCCGTGGCCATCAAATACGATCCCCTCAGCATGGGAGCCCCGCAGGTGGTGGCCAAAGGCGCCGGAGCGGTGGCGGCCCGCATCCGGCAGCTGGCCGCCGGCTACGGCATCCCGGTGGTGGAGAACAAGGGCTTGGCAAGAAATTTGTATAAGACAGTGGAGCCCGGCCGCGAGATTCCCTCTGAGCTCTACCGGGCGGTGGCCGAACTGCTGGCCTACGTTTACAGGCTCAAGGGCAACGCACGCAGATAACCCCCGGGTTTTTCCGGGCGCCAGGCAGGGGCGAAGGCCGTCAAACCCCCGACAGGCCCCGCCGACAATTTGGCGCCGCCGCGATCCCGAAGGTCGACCTCGGACAGGCTGAAAGGCATCCCCACCCATGGAGATCAGCGCAGGAAACAAGTCGATGTCCGCCGGTCTGCCCAGGGAGGCCGGCGATATCGGCCTGGTCCTGGCCGTAATTGGCATCCTGCTGGCCATGATCCTGCCCATCCCCGCGATGCTCCTGGATTTCTGTCTGGCGTTGAACGTCACCGTCGCCGTCATCGTGTTGATCAACACCATGTACGTGACCTCGCCGATGGACTTCGCGATCTTTCCCACCCTGCTGCTGGTGCTGACCCTTTTCCGCCTGGCCCTCAACATCGCCTCCACCCGCCTGATCCTCCTGCACGGCAGCGAAGGACCGCTGGCGGCCGGCGCGGTCATCAAGTCCTTCGGGAGTTTTGTGGTCGGCGGGAACTACGTCATCGGGATGATCATTTTCGTGATCCTGGTGCTGATCAACTTTATCGTCATCACCAAGGGCTCCGGGCGAATCGCCGAGGTGGCGGCACGTTTTACGCTGGACGCCATGCCGGGCAAGCAGATGGCCATCGACGCCGACTTGAACGCCGGCATCATCGACGAAAACGAGGCCCGCGACCGGCGCAAGGCCATCGCCCGTGAGTCCGAGTTTCACGGCGCCATGGACGGGGCCAGCAAATTCGTCCGCGGCGACGCGATTGCCGGGATCATTATCACCCTGATCAATATTTTCGGCGGGTTCGTGATCGGCGTGGCCCAACAGGGCATGTCGATGATCAGCGCCGCCCAGAACTACACCCTTTTGACGGTTGGTGACGGTCTGGTGTCCCAGATCCCGGCCCTGATCATCTCCACCGCCGCGGGCATCCTGGTCAGCCGGGCGGCCTCCGAAGCCCGTATGGGCCGGGAGTTCAGCCGGCACATCCTGGCTAACCCGACCCCGATTTACATCGGCTCCGGGGTCACCTTCCTGCTGGGGCTGGTGCCGGGTTTGCCGGCGGGCCCGTTCATGTTTCTGGCCACTGTCCTGGGCGGCTCGGTTTATCTCTTCGAGCGCAAGCGCAGCGCCGAAACGGACCTGGTGCCGACGAAAACCGAAGCCGCCCAGGCGGCCGAATCCCCGGGGCCCGAGGATGTGGAACATCTTCTGGCGCTCGACGTGATGGAACTGGAGGTCGGTTACGGGCTGATTCCGCTGGTGGATAAAAACCAGGACGGCAGCCTGCTCAACCGCATCCGCGGCATCCGGCGTCAGTTCGCCAGCGAAATGGGCATGGTGATTCCCCCGATCCACATCCGTGACAACCTCAAGCTCAAGCCCCCCGAGTACCGGGTTCTGGTCAAGGGGGTCGAGCTGGCCCGGGGTGAGGTGATGGTCAACCACTTGCTGGCCATGGATCCCGGTGATGTGACCCAGAAGGTCAGCGGTATTCCGACCACCGAGCCGGCCTTCAACCTGCCGGCCCTTTGGATTCCCGGCGAAAAGGAGGAGGACGCCAGGTTCGCGGGCTACACCGTGGTGGACAACGCCACCGTCGTGGCCACCCATCTGACCGAGGTGCTGCGCAGCAGCGCCCCGGATCTGCTGGGGCGCCAGGAAGTCCAGCACCTGCTCGACACCCTTGCCAAAACCAGCCCCAAGGCCGTCGAGGAGCTTGTGCCCGCCCTGCTGCCGTTGGGCATCGTCCAGAAGGTGCTGCAGAACCTGCTGCGCGAGCAGGTTTCCATCCGCGATCTGCTCACCGTGGTGGAGACCCTGGCCGATTATGCGCCCCTCAGCCGGGACCCGGACCTGCTCACCGAATACGTGCGGCAAAAGCTGGCGCGCACCATCGTCGGGCCCTACGTTCAATCCGACGGGATGCTGCCGGTGATCACCGTCGATGCCAAGGTCGAAGACCTGCTGACCAAGGGGATCCAGCATACCGAGCACGGCGCTTACCTTTCGCTGGAACCGGGGATCTTGGATTCTGTAACTCAGGCGGCCAGGAAGGCCATCGGCGCCGTCGGCGAGATGGGGCTCCAGGCCATGATCGTCTGCTCACCGATGCTGCGGCGGCATCTCAAACGGTTGCTGGCCCAGGCTTCGGTGAACGCGATGGTCATCTCACAGGCCGAAATCATCCCCAACATTCGAATTCAGTCCCTGGGACGGATAAAGCTCTAACGCCATGGGTGTCCGCAACTACAAGGCCAGAAGCATCGCCGAGGCCCTTCGCCGGGTCAAGGCGGATCTGGGCTCAGACGCCATGATTCTCTCCACCCGCCAGCTCCCTGCAGGGTTCAAGAACCCTTACGGCGGCGCCATGTTTGAGGTCTCCGCAATTTGCGCCCAGGAAGCGCCGGAAGCCGCCGGACACGGCCGGGCCGACGCTTTTATGTCGGGGGCGGTCGGCCCGCAGCCGGACAGCGCGGCGCCCGAAGCCTGCGGGATGGGCTGGCAGGCGCTGCAGAGCGAACTTGTCGGAATCCGCGAAATGCTGGGTCTGCTCAATATGGGCGGCGGGCTGCCCGACATGATTCTGGAGCACCCCCAATGGCTCGGTCTTTACGCGCGGCTGGTGCGTGCCGGGGTTTCGGCCCAACGGGTGCAAGGGGCGCTGCGGCATCTTTGCCAAGCGGGCTCCCCGTCCGACCCCGCGGGCGCCGCCCAGCGCGTCATGGCCGAAATTCTCAAGTCGGTTCTGACCTGCGAGCCCTTTGCGGCCGCCGCCGGCGCCCCGCAGTTTGCCGCTTTCGTGGGGCCCACCGGTGTCGGCAAGACCACCACGATCGCCAAGCTGGCGGCCGAACTCAGCCTCAAAGCCAAAAAGCGGGTGGGACTGATCTCGATCGACAGTTTCCGGATCGGCGCCGTTGAGCAGCTCCGGACGTATGCCGCCATCATGGGGCTGCCCTGCCTGCCCGCCTTCTCGCACCAGGACCTCAGGTTGGCGGTGGAAAAAATGGCCCGGCAGGACGTTGTCTTGATCGACACCGCCGGCCACAGCCATCTCGACGGCCAGCGGATGCAGCAGCTGCAGACGCTGCTGGGAGGGCAGGGGCCGATCGCCAGCCACCTGGTTCTCAGCGCAGCCACCAACCGCCTGGACCTTCAGGAGGCCGCGGCGCGCTTCGCCGTATTCAGACCTTGTTCGTACGTTTTTACCAAGCTGGACGAAACCCGGCAGCGCGGGGTGATCATCGATCAGGCCGAAACCCTGCGGCTTCCGATTTCTTACATTACCACCGGGCAGCGGGTGCCGGAGGACATCCTTCCGGCCACCCGGCAGACGATTCTGGACCGCATTTTCGACGCCCCCGGCCCCGTGCCGGAAGTACCGACCCTGAAAGGGAGACCCTGACGTGGATCAAGCCAGCAGCCTCCGAAAAATCATTTCCACCCATGCCCGCCAGAGGCCGCAGCGCTTGAGCACCCCGGCAGCCGGCGATACAGCGGCTGCGGTCCCCGCCCCGCGGGCCATCGCCGTAACCAGCGGCAAGGGCGGTGTGGGCAAGACCAATATCGTCGGCAACCTGGCCCTGGTGCTGGCCGACCGCGGCCACAAGGTGCTCATCCTGGATGCCGATCTCGGGCTGGCCAATATCGACATCATTTTCGGCGTTCACCCGAAATTCAATATCGGACACGTGCTCGACGGCGAAAAAACCCTCTCGGAGATCATCGTCGAGGGCCCGGCCGGGATCCAGATCGTCCCGGCCGGCTCCGGCTTCACCCACCTGACCCATCTGACCGAGGGGCAGAAGCTCAACCTGCTGGGGGAGTTCGAGGCCTTCGGCAACGAGCTGGACGTGATGCTGATCGACACCGGGGCCGGGATATCGTCCAATGTCCTCTATTTCAATCTGGCGGCCGACGACTGCATCATCGTGGCGACCCCCGAGCCCACCGCCATCACCGACGCCTATGCCATGATGAAGGTCATGTCTCTGCAGCACGGGACCCGTCATTTCCAACTGCTGGTCAACATGGCCACCAGCGAGCTGGAGGCCAAAGCGGTCTACGCCAGCCTGGTGCAGGCCGCCGAGCGCTTCCTCAACGGGGTTGTGATTCAATACCTGGGCATGGTTCCCAGCGATCATAGCGTCACCCGCGCGGTGCGCGACCGGCGCATCGCCGTCGAGGCATACCCCGAAGCCGCCTGGAGCCGCGGCATCAACGCCCTGGCCGATCAGCTCATGGACGCGCCGCGGTGCCAGAATACCGACGGCAATATCAAGTTTTTTTTCAAACGTTTCATCGAATTCCGTGTCTGACCGGGCGTGCGGAAAGGGCCAGCGCCGGGTCGATGCGCTTTGATGGATCGCGAACATATTCGATGGAAACCCCAACTGGGCAAACGGTGCGATGATGACGACAAAATTTGCGTATGCTAGCGGTGGGAACGACCAGTGTTATTTCGATGAAAAAGAACGCGAGGCCTTGATCGTCAGGTATGCCCCGCTGGTCAAGCGGATCGCTGGCCGAATGGCCATGCGGATTCCCTCCAGCGTTCTTTTCGACGAACTGCTCAGTGCCGGCTGTCTCGGTCTGATCAACGCGGTGGACCGCTTTGACCCCGAAAGGGATGTCAACCTCAAGACCTACGCCGAGTATCGGATCAAGGGGGCGATCCTGGACGAACTTCGCCGGATGGACTGGTATTCGCGGTCCATGCGGAAAAAAATGCAGCGGATCGAAAAGGCTCTGGTGGCGGTGGAGGGCCGCACCCAGCGGCCGGCCGAAGCCCAGGAGATCGCCGCGGAGTTGGGCATCGCGCTGGAAGATTACTTCAATACTCTCTCGGACATCCATCGGGTATCACTGCTGAGCCTGGATGAGTTCATCAAGGATGAGGCCAATGACGCGGTCTCCAAAAAATCCTTTCAGGAGAGCATCCGCAGCGCAGACGACCCTTCCGAAAACGTGGCCAAGGAGGAACTCAAGCGCGTGATTGCCCAGGCCATCAAAACGCTTTCGGAAAAAGAGCAGATCGTGGTCTCGCTATACTACTACGACGAGTTGACCCTTAAGGAGATCGGACACGTGTTGAGTCTCACGGAGTCGCGCATCTGCCAGATCCACGCCATGGCGGTGATCAAATTGAAGATCCGCCTCAAGAAATACTGTGCGATCTAATGGCACCGTACATCGTGGGCGGCATGGGTCGGGTTTCCAGGAAATTTTTTGTGATGCCGGCAAACCGCAGCCATGAACGCTAAGTCCTCACCCCCCACCATCCCGCAGTACGTTTCCCAGGCGGACATCGATGCCCTGCTGCAGGGCGCCGGGACGCAGGAGGCCCCGCCGGAGGGCCCCGAAGAGCCGCAGTCGGCGACGGCCGACGCCGACGAGGTGATGATCTCTCAAACGGACATCGATGCGCTGCTGCAGGGCGCCGGGACCCAGGAGGCCCCGCCGGAGGGCCTGGAAGAGTCGCAGCCGGCGACGGTCGAGGCGGACGAGGTGATGATCTCCCAGGCGGACATCGATGCGCTGCTGCAAGGCGCCGGGGCGCAGGAGGCCCCGCCGGAGGGCCTGGAAGAGCCGCAGCCGGCGTCGGCCGAGGCGGACGAGGTGATGATCTCCCAGGCGGACATCGATGCGCTGCTGCAGGGCGCCGGGACGCAGGAGGCCCCGCCGGAGGGCCTGGAAGAGCCGCAGCCGGCGACGGTCGAGGCGGACGAGGTGATGATCTCCCAGGCGGACATCGATGCCCTGCTGCAAGCGGCATCGGCGCCTGTCGGCCCCAGCGATCCCTCCCCCGGGGTGGATCCCCGGTCGTCCAACGCCGGTGGGGATGGCGGGGAGGAAATTTTCATCTCCCAGGCGGATATTGACGCCCTGATGGCTTCCGAGGACTTGGTGGCAAGCGAAGCGATCGACCTTGCTTCCCCGGGGGTGAGTGCCGCCCCGGACCCCCAGGCGCCTGCCGCGGACCGCGCGCAGCAAGAGCCGCACCCAAAGGACGAACAGGAAGCGGGCGGACTTCCGGTGCCGTCTGTCGGCCGTGACGGCACCGGGCCTCAAAAGGTCATTTTGGCGCCGTCCGACGGGGAGCAGTCACCCGCCGTCAAGGCTCCTGAAGACCAACAGCGGGCCGCGAAGCGCTGGTTTTCATCAAAGACCCTGTGGACCGTGGCGGCAGTTTTGCTGATCCTGATCTCCACGGTGACCTCGTTTAGCATCTACGGTCGCCGAACATCCGCGCGGGGCGCCGGCGCCGGGCCCCAGACCTTTCCCATACCGCAGAGTACTGCCGGCGCCCAGGCGCCCGACCCAACAGGCCCGGTCCAGATGGTCCTGGCGGGCTTCGTCGTGCCGGCTTCATTTGATAAAGAAGGGGCGGCCGGTCTGCTGGTGGATGTCCAATTGGCTTTTTCCGATGCCGCCGCAGGATCTGAGGTCAAGCGGCACGAACCCTATTTCCGCAGCCTCGTATTCGGTGTTTTGTCCGATGTCCTGGCCGATCGCAGCCGCCCGGAGGTCGACGAACCGGCGCTCACCGCTGGGATCAAAGACGCGCTCAACCGCGCATTGCCGCGGGCCAGCATCCGCACGGTAGCCCTGGAGAACCTGCGTCTGCTTTAAAGGGCCGTTCGCAGCGGCCGATAAACCGCACCACGGTCCCTGCCGGGGGCCCATCGGAGCACCGGCCGCATCTTCGGGTGCCCCCGTTGCAAGTCCGGCAGGGGCGTGGCGCAGCCCGTGAGCCAAGCCGATGACGACGATTGCCAACATAAACCAGGTGGTGCAGCAGGCCGACAGCGCCCGGGAGATGCAACCGCCGCGGGGCGCCCTGGAAGCGGGGCAGTCGCCGGCGGCGACCCCCCAGGAAAAGCTGGCCGCCCAGGGGGCCAAGGTCCGAAGCGGCGGCAAGAGCGAAAAAACCGGCGCCGACCGGGACCGCCGCCGGCACCAGAAAAAGCGCGCCGGCAAACCCGGGACCGTCGGGGGCGGGCAGACGGCGGCGCCCACCCGGGGCACCGGCACCCTGCTGGATATTGTGGCCTGAGACGGCGGGGCGGGTTTTGGTGCCCCCAGCCGCGCGTGGGCGTGCGGCAAACCCAGGCCTGAATACCAATCAGAAGACTTGACAGGTGACCGGGCGATAGATCACGCGGCCCGGCGTCTGCCGCCAGGGGTGGGCAAGACCCATCGCCGCGATCAGGACGAATGATGGTCGATACCGCGAAAAATTTACTGGCGATGCCGCCGATTGAATTCTGGCTGTTGCTGCAGCTGCTGCTGGATCTGCTGCTGGTGGGGCTGGGGTTCTATTTTATCCGCAGCCGGCATGCGAACCTTCGCAGCACCCCATCGCAGCAGGCAGCCGAGCACCTCATGGGCCTGCTGGAGCCCTTGCTGGTGGAGGCCGACAAGACCGCCCGGGCCTTCGATGCCCAGCTGCAGGAAAAGAATCGCCTGATTCAGCAGATCAGCGAGCGTCTCGACAGCCGCATCATCAGCCTGAATTTGCTGCTCAACCGGGCCGACGCCTGCGGCAGCGGAACCCCCGCCAAAACGCCGCACGTCTACGATCAGCAGAAAGAGATCATCACCCTGGACCGTGCGGGGTTGGATGCGGAAACCATTTCCAGCCGGTTGTCCCTGCCCCGGGGGGAGGTGGACCTGGTGCTCGATCTGCACCACAAGCTCCTCAAGGTCCGGCAGGACCCGTCGGACGGTCGGGGCCCAATCCCTGCCGATTTCGGGAAAACGCGGCATGACGCTTCAGATCCCCAGCCGACTCCCTAAAATACCGGGCGCCCGAGGGCCAGACGCATGGCGGCGGCCATGAAAGCGGCGCCCGGCACCCTGGTGGTCAGCTCGGGCCGGATGGTCGCCGCGCCGTCCGCCGAAAACCCCCAGGCCCTGGCCGGCCTGCGCGTGAACGCTGAAGTCGCGGCCACCGTGACGCGTGTGCTTTCGGCCCGGCAGGTGCAATTGACCATCGACGGGCAGCGGATCCTTGCCGAAACCTGCCTTGAGCTGCAGCCGGGCAGCCGGCTGCAGCTCAAGATGATCCAGACCGACCCCCGGCCGGTGCTGAAAATCCTGGCCTCAGTCGGCCCCCAGGCATCGGGGGGGATGCCCCCGTCGCAGCGCCCCCCGCTTGCCGGCGATCCTTTCGCCGGCCTGTCCAGTCTTCTGGCAGCCGTCAACCGGCTGTCGGCCGGGTCCGATGGCGGTGGGGAAGGGCTTGCCCGCCTGACCGGGCTGATAACGACCCTGGCCCTGAAATCCGCTGCACCGGACGCCGCCCTGCTGGGGCGTTTGCTGCTGAACGCCGGGATGGTCTGGGAGGCCAAACTGACCGAGGCCCTGACGCGCAAACCGGCATTGGCGCCGGAGGGGCTCCGCCAGATGGCCACCGGGGACCTCAAGGCCGCAGCCCTGCAGCTGTTGCAGGAGGCGGCCGGCGACCCCGGGGACCGGGGACGCGTCGAACGCTTCCTGGAAGGCCTTGAAACCCTTCAACTCCTCAACCGCCACGCGGCCGACCAGAACGCTCGTTTAATCCTCCCACTGCCAGTTCTCTGGGACGATGGCCTGCAGTTTGGCCAACTGCTGCTGGACCTCAACCGGGAAGCCGGCGGGGAAGGGCCCGCCGCCGAAAAGGCCACCCGCTTGTCCCTGCTGCTGACCCTTTCACGCCTCGGCCCGTTGCGGGGTGACTTCGTCATCTGGCGTAAAACGGTCAACGGCACCTTCGGGGTTGTCGATGCCGAGGCCGCACGATTGGTGGGCATCGATCTTCCCCGATTGGCCCGGGCCCTTGACCGCATCGGTTTCAGCGTGGGCCGCATCGATTGCCGGGTGCTGGGGCACACGACCCTGGCCGGGACCTCCCTGGCCGAGGAGCTTTTAGGCGCCGCTGAAAGCGGCTTGAACCTGGTGGTCTGAAATGAAAGCGCTCTCAAAACGCCGTCGCGCCGTGGCCCTGCGCTACACCCCCGGCAAGGACCATGCGCCCAAGGTAACCGCCAAGGGCAGCGGCAACGTGGCCGAGCGGATCGTGCGGACGGCCCGCGAACTCGGCATTCCGGTCAAGGAGGACCCGGACCTGATGGCGCTTTTGGGGGGGCTGGATATCGAACAGCAAATCCCCGCCGAACTCTACCTGGCGGTGGCTGAACTGCTGGCCTTCGTCTATGCGCTCAACGGGAAAAAAACGCCGGAATAGGCAATTTTTTCCCGCCGCCACGCCGACTCGCAGGAACCTTGGGGCCACGGCGGCGGTTTCGTGCGCAACCCCTTTTAGCCGGGTTGTCAAGCTGCTGTGACCCGGCTGGATGCCTCTCGGATCCCCCATTTGGCCTTCAATACTGCACTTGGCGAGGAGTCAACGCCCGTCTGACGCCTGGTTCGGCAAAATGTCAAAATTTTGACTGATGCCCCACCGGCCCGCCAGGGGGCGCCTGGTAGGCCGGTCTTCGGCTGGCTGGCGGTGGTGGCATTTTAATTGCAAAATTCCGGGCGGCAGCCAATTTCAGCCTTGTGAGGAGAGTCCCGATGATCCTTCAGTTCACCACCCCGGTCCAAGGGGGTTTGCGCCAGGAGCGCAAGTTGGACATGATCGCCAACCACCTGGCCAACGTCGATACCAGCGGGTTTAAAACCGATATGGTGACCTTCGACCAGCTGCTCAGGTCCGAAATGGGCATCGATTTTTCCCCGGGACCGCTGAAGTCCACCGGAAACCCCCTAGACCTCGCCCTGGAGGCCGACGGGTTTTTCAAGGTCCGTACCGCCCGCGGGGAGCGCTACACCCGCAACGGCAATTTCACCCTCAATGCCGAAAACTTTCTGGTGAACGCCAACGGCAGCCCGGTCATGGGGGAGGGCGGTGAGATCACCATCGAAGGTCGCGACATCCAGATCAACCGCGAGGGCGAGATCACGGTGGACGGCGTGCTGGTGGACAAGCTCGCGGTGGTCACCTTCGAATCCCCCCGCGGGATGACCAAAGACGGGGACAGCCTGTTTGTGGGACCGACGGATTCCCCTGAGATCAGCGTGGAAACCCCCGGGGTTCAGCAGGGCGCCCTGGAGGGTTCCAACGTCCAGGCCGTAATGGAAATGACGCGCATGGTTGAAACCATGCGCACCTATGAAGCGCTCCAGAAAATGATCCAGGCCTACGACGAAACCGACGGCCGGATCATCAGCGAAGTGGGAAAGGACTGATCATGATCAGAAGCCTGTGGACCGGCGCCTCGGGCATGATTGCCCAGCAGATGCGCATCGATGTGGTCGCCAACAACCTGGCCAACGCCAACACCACCGGGTTCAAAAAAAGTCGCTGCAATTTTCAGGACCTCATGTACCAGACCCAGCAGGTCGCCGGCGCCACCGCCCCCGGCGGGGGTCAGGTCCCCACCGGAATTCAGCTGGGGATGGGCAGCCGCCTTTCGGACATTCAAAAAATCTACAGCCAGGGGGATTACGTCCAGACCGGCAACGAACTGGACATGGCCATCGAGGGCGAGGGGTTTTTCAAGGTCCTCAGCGGCGACGAGGAACTCTACACCCGGGCGGGGAGTTTCAAACTCGACAGTGAAGGCTACATCACCACCGCCGCCGGCGAACGGCTGCAGCCGGAGGTGTCGATCCCCGACGATACGGTCATCATCACCCTCCAGCCCAACGGCCACCTGATCGCCTATGGCCTCGGCAACACCGAACTGGCCACGGCCGATATCCCCCTCTACAATTTTCCCAACCCCGGCGGCCTCTATGCGGTCGGCCGCAATCTGCTGCGGCCCACCGAGGGCTCCGGTGATGCCGTCGAGGGCACCGCCGGCAGCGACGGCTTTGGCACCCTGGTCAACAACTTTCTGGAGAATTCCAATGTCAGCGTCGTTGAGGAGATGGTGGACATGATCGTCGGCCAGCGGGCCTACGAGGCCAGTTCCAAGATCATCCAGACCTCCGACGACATGCTGCAGATGGCCAACAACGTAAGGCGCTAAAGATTCGATGCTCTGCTTTCCCCTCAAAGATCGTGCGGCAGCCTGCCGACGCTTCAATCCGGCGGCGGTTTGCGGCGTGCTGTTGGTCCTGCTGCTGGCGGTAAGCCATGGCGGTTCTTGCGGGGCGAGCGCCGGCGAAAACAAGTTCGCGGTCCAGGTGGCGGCGCGCGCCACCGTCAGCGGCGAGACGATCACGTTAGGGGACATCGCTGAAATAACGGCCGCCCCTGAAATCCGGCCGCAGCTGGCCGCCATCGATTTGGGGCGGGCGCCCCAGCCGGGGCAGGCCAAACGCCTGGCGGGCGCCTGGATCACCGCCCGGTTGAACGCCCAGACCCGGGTTCCGTCGGCCGCAACGGTCAGCATCCCCGCGCAGGTCACGGTCCAGCGGGCCGCCCAGCGAATTGCCGGCGACGTGCTCGAGCGGTTCTTCACCGATTATGTGGCGCGCCGCCTGGCGGGAGAAGATTTTCGCGTCAGCAGCTTCAAAGTGCGCGGCGATGATGCCTTCCCCGTAGGGGCCATGGCGCTGCGCCCCGCTGAAATGAGTTCCGCGGAGTTGGTCGGTCAGGTCAGTCTGCCGGTTGCGGTCGTGGTCGATGGCCGGCACTGCGGCCGGCTGATCGTTTCCGCCTGGGTCAGCCGCCCCCAGGAGGTGGTCTGTCTGCAGCGCCCGGTTTCCCGGGGGGCGGTTCTGACCGCCGCGGACCTGCGCCTGGAGTCGCGGGACCTGTCGCGTCTTACCGGACAACCGATTCTCAAGCTGCAGGCCGCCGAGGGCATGCGGGCCCGCCGCAGCTTGCGGGCCGGCGACTATCTGAAACAGGCCTTCCTGGAGACCCCGCCGCTGATCAGCAAGGGCGATCGCATCCGGATGGTGGCCACTTCGGGTCGGCTGCGGGTCTCGGCAATCGGGATCGCCCGCTCCGAGGGCGGCCACGGCGAGCAGATCCAGGTGGAAAACCCGGCCTCGGGTAAAACCGTCGTCGGCAGAGTGGTGGATGCATCCACGGTGGCGATTCGTTTCTGAGGTGAAACCATGAAAAGTCAAACCTGGGGAATTCGTGCCGGCGCGCTGGCGCTCTTGCTGCTGCCGGCATTCTGGGGGTGCAGCGCGCCGCTGGCCACCCAAAGCCCGCCCGCGGCGCAATCCCAGGCCGTGTCGGGTGCCATGCCCGCCGCCTATCGGGCGCCGGTGCCCGCCGAGGGCTCCCTTTGGCACGGCGGCGGGGAGCTTCTCTTCGCCGACGTGAAAGCCCGCACCATCGGGGACACGGTTACCATCGACATCATCGAAAACACCTCCTCGGAGATCGATGCCAACACCAAGGCCGATCGCTCCTCGAGCATCGATGCCAGCATCGAAAGCGCCCTGGGGTTGATGGAGAGCCTCTATGCCAAAAACAACTACCTGGGCCGCGACCTCCAGGGAAACATCACCGGCCAGCTCTTCAAGGCCCAGATGGGGAGCGAATTCGAGGGCAATGGCAGCAGCGACCGCAGCGGCCGCATCACGGCCTCCATCGGGGCGCAGGTCACCGAGGTGCTGCCCAACGGCAATCTGGTGCTCTTCGGGCGGCGGGAAATGAAGGTCAACAACGAGGTCCAGTTTATCGTCGTCTCGGGTGTGGCTAGACCCGAGGACGTGGGCAGCGACAACCGGGTCAAATCCGTCTACCTGGCCGATGCCCGCATCGAGTACTACGGGCGCGGCGTGCTGGCGGACAAGCAGAAGCCGGGCTGGGGCACCCGGCTGCTGGACCACATCTGGCCCTTTTGAGACCGAGGATGTCCGAAATGACCCAAAATAGGACGGCGTCCCGACATCGGCGGCCAACCAGCCCCATGCGGGCGCTGCTGGCGGGTGTCATCTTGCTGCTGACGCTGCTGGCGGGTGCTCCGGCTACAGCCGAAGCCGCGCGCATCAAGGATATCGCCGCCGTCAAGGGCGTGCGCCCCAACCAGCTGGTGGGCTACGGCCTGGTGGTGGGGTTGAACGGCAGCGGCGACAACAACAAGACCGAGTTTACCATCCAGTCCCTGGTCAACATGCTGGAGCGCTTGAACGTCCACGTGGACCCAAACGACGTCAAGGTCAAAAACGTGGCCGCCGTGATCGTCACCGCCAGCCTGCCGCCGTTTTCGCGCATCGGCAACAAGATCGACGTGTTGGTCTCCTCCATCGGCGACGCCAAAAGCCTGGTGGGCGGGACCCTGCTCCTGACCCCGCTGCGCGGGGTGGACCGCGAGGTTTACGCCCTGGCCCAGGGGCCGGTTTCGGTGGGAGGCTTCGGCGCCACGGGCACCACCGGCAGCGCGGTCACCCAGAACCATCTGCTGGCCGCCAAGATCCCGGGGGGTGCCACGGTCGAGAAGGAAATACCCTTTGCTCTCGCCGGGCGGCAGGAGCTGACGTTGACCCTTTTTCAGCCGGATTTCACCACCGCGGTGCGGGTTTCGGATGCTATCAACCAGGCCATGGGCGGCGCCCTGGCCAGCGCGCTGGACTCCGGGACCCTGGAGGTCAAGGTGCCCGGCGGCTTTCACGACAATCTCCCCGGCTTTCTGGCGCGTATTGAAACCCTTGCCGTGACCCCCGACAGCGTGGCCCGCATCGTGGTCAACGAAAAGACCGGGACCGTGGTGATGGGCGAAAATGTGCGGATCGCCACCGTGGCGGTGGCCCACGGCAACCTGAGCATTTCCATCCAGGAGGCCTTTGACGTCTCCCAGCCCGAACCG
>JAJDNY010000022.1 GCA_022340425.1 Desulfobacteraceae bacterium
GTAAAAAGATGCTTGAAAACGAGGAGTTCGGCCAGGATTTCATCCGGCCGCTGAAATCCCAGGGGGTGCGCGAGATCGCCAATTCGGTCATGACCATCCGGGTGAAGTTCACCGCCAAGCCCGGCAGTCATTTTCTCATCCGCCGCGAGGCCTACCGCCTGATCACCGCGGCCTTGAATGCCAAGGGAATTCATTACGCCCACCGCAAGGTCATCGTGGACTTGCCGGAAACCCTCTCCGACAAGGCGGCCCAGGATCCCGAAGCCCTCCAGAAGCTGGCGCAATCGGCCGGAGCGGCCGCCATGCGGCGCTTGGAAGAGGAGCAGAAGGCCGCCGGGGCTTCCAAAAAAGCCAAGGATGACGAAATTCTGGGCTGACCCCGGCCTATCGCCGCGCGCGGAGTGACGAACCAAACCGCCGCGCCGCCCAAAAAACAAGTACCCGATTTCTCGCGGAGGTTGCCGCCAAATGAGATATTTCAAAACGATCGTCTTGTCCTGCATTCTTTTCGCTGATGGCCTGCCCCCCGGCGCGGTTGTGGCCGATGACAGGCTTAAAGACCGGCATGTCATCGACTGGCACGCCCATGTGGCCGGCCTCGGCTACGGTGATTCGGGCGCATTCATCAGCGACGGGATGCGCCGTAATTTCCGGTTCCGTTTTTTCATGCGCTGGATGGGGGTCACCGAAGAGGAACTCAAGGCCGAGGGCGATGGGCTCGTGGTTCGAAGACTCAGCGAAAAGATCGCCCGCTCGCGCTACGTCGATCAGGCGGTCGTGTTGGCCTTTGACGGCATCGTCGACAAAACCAGCGGCGTGTTGGACAAGGAGAATACCCAGTTTTACGTACCCAATGACTTTGTCCAGCGCGAAGCGGCCAAATACCCCAACCTGCTCTTCGGGGCCAGCATCAACCCTTACCGGCGCAACAGCCTCGCCCTGCTGGAAGAGGTGGCCGCCCAGGGGGCGGTGCTGGTGAAATGGATCCCGTCGATCATGCACATCGACCCCGCGGATGAGGCCATCGTTCCCTTCTATCGAAAAATGGCGGCGCTGGGCCTCCCCTTGCTCAGCCACGCGGGGCAGGAAAAATCCTTCGCCCACGCCCACGACGAATATTCGGATCCCATGCGGCTCACCCTGCCCCTGCAGCACGGGGTGACCGTGATCGCGGCGCACATCGCAACCACCGGGGAATCCGAGGGGCAGGATAATTTCGAACGGATCCTGCCGATGTTTGCAGTCTGGCCGAACCTGTATACGGACATCTCCAGCCTCACCCAGATCAACAAACTGGGGTACCTGGCCAAGGCCTTGGAGGTGCCGGGACTCACCGCGCGCATGCTCTACGGCACCGACTGGCCGCTGCAGTACTTCCCGCTGGTCTCCCCCTGGTTTCACGTCAACCACATCGGGCTGCGCACCGCCTACCGGGTGTCGCGGATCGACAACGAGTGGGACCGGGATGTGGAAATCAAGCAGGCCTTCGGGGTGCCCGAGGTCGTGTTCACCCGCACCCTGGGCATCTTGGCCGACCAAGAGCCGGCATCGTCGAAGTGACCGGCAGTGGTTCGGTCAAAAAACTCACCGCTAATCTCGCAGGTATGGGTTTTTTCGAAGACCACCGCCGGATATCAATCGCTTGTTGCGGCCGGCGTTTTATTTCCCATCGTCCCGGGCGAGCATCGCAGCAGCCGGCGATAAAGGCCCTGTGGCTGTCTGAGCGCCAGCGAGTTCCACAGGGCCCGCCGGCTGCGAGAAGCGCTGGGCAGCCCGAAGGGCATCGGGGCGCGGGCGGTTTCTTTTGGTTCGTTCTCTTTTCCGCAAAAGAAAATGAACAAAGGAAAAGGGGAGTCGTGAATCTCGACCTATCCCCGAGGTGCCCGTAAAGGCTCCTGTTTGACAAGCACCGCAGCACGGCGCCGTAAAATGCTTTTTGCGGGATCGTCAATCTTGATTGACCGCTAAAAAACCCATGCGTCCAGCCAAACTCATCTCGGCGTTTATCCTGGGCTTGCTGCTGTTGGCCGCGGCGGCCTTTGCGGCGCTGCTTTTCGTGGACCCGACGCTGTTCCGCGGCCAGTTGGAAGCCGGTGCCAGCGCGGCCTTCGGCCGGGGGGTGCGCTTCGTCGGGCCGATCCGGCTGGAGCGCTCGCTTAAGCCCCGGATCGTCGTCAACCAGATGACCATCGACAATCTCCCCTGGGCCTCGGCGGCACATCTGGCCGTGGCAGACGAGGTCGCCGTTCAGGTGGCCCTCTGGCCGCTGCTCTCCGGTGAGTTGCGGATTCTGGATGTCCGGTTTTCAGGGGTCACGGTTTTCCTCGAAGAGGGACCCGAGGGAGTCAACAACTTCACCTTCGGCGCCTCCGGCGGCGGTCAGGAACCCGGTACCCTGCCCGCCCTGGAGCGGTTGCTGATCCAGGATGCCGTCATCACCCACCGGTCGGCCGGCGCCCTCCTCGGCCGCTACGAGATCGAGACGGCGCGGCTCTGGAACATTCCCGGCGAGCCCGAGCGGATCGAGGCCGAAGGCCGGGTCAGGGGGGTTCCCTGCCGCATCGCGCTGGTCGCCGACGGCCCGGCCGAGCTGTCTAGCCCCCAAGCCCCGTGGTCGGTGCGGCTGGAGATGCAGGCGCCGGATCTCTCGCTGACAGCCGCCGGGCGCGTGGCGCACGCCTTCGCCTGGAACGATTTCGAATTCGGCCTCGCGCTCAGCGGGGATCGGATCGATTCCCTCGGGCAACTCTTCGAGGTGGAATTTCCCGCCACGGGTCCTTTCGAGCTGTCGGCGACGGTGACCGGCGACCAGGGGCGTTACCGGATAACCGAGATTCTGGCCCATGTTCAGGGGCTTTCAGGCCTGGAGGAAATCACGATTGAGAGCGGAACCGCTTCGGCCGGGCGGGAGGAACCCCTGGAGGCCGCCTTGCAGGGCAGGCTCGGCGACGCCCCGCTGGCGTTGACCTTTTTTTCGGAGCGGTTTCCCCACCGAATCTCCACGGCGGACCCCTGGCCCCTGGCCGGCCGCCTGCAACTGGCGGACGCCGAGCTCGATTTTGGCGGCACTCTGGCCCCGGCCGCGGATGGCTCCCGGCTGGCGTTGGAGGCCCTGCTCCAGGGGGAGGAGCTCGACACCATCACCCGCCATTTCGGCGGGGCGCCAACCCAGGTCGGCCCCTATCGGCTGGCCTTGAACGCCCTTATCGCGGCGGGGGATGTGAGCCTCAGCGATCTGGAGGGGGAGATCGGCGGCCGCAAACCCCTGCAGAGGATTCGGATCGTGGGTGGCACCCTCTCGGTCCATCAAGGGGATGTGGTTGCCGGGGAGATCGCCGCCGAGCGCGACGGGGTTCCCCTGGCGTTGTCCTTTCAAGGCGGCCCCCAAAAGGCCGTAGACGGCGACACGTCGGACTGGCCGCTTAAACTGAGTGCATCGGCGGCCGGCGTGGCGCTGACCGCCGAGGGGGCGCTCGTCACCACGCCCCAAGGCCGCAGCGGCCTGAACCTCACCGCAAGGCTCACCGGCAACCGTCTCGATGGCCTGGGCAAGCTGCTGGGGGTATCGCTGCCGCCCCGCTCGCCCTTGGATCTGAGCGCCCGGGTGACCAGCGGCGACGGGGTCCACGAGCTGCGGGATCTGGCGCTGCGGCTGGGGCCCAACCGGCTGACCGGCGCCCTGCGCTGGGACGGCAGCGCACCGCGGGCCATGCTGACAGGCCGGCTCTCCTCGGAGCGCCTTTCGCTGGGGGCGCTGGGGGATGCAGCCGCCACGGCCCCCGCCCGGGATAGGCCGACCCGCCTGTCGGACACCCCCGTCAGGCTCGACTGGCTGGAATTTTTCGACGCCCGCCTGGAACTGGCGGTCAGCACCGTGGCCGACAGCCCCATACCGGTCGAAAATCTGAACGTCACCCTGGCAGTGGCGGGCGACGCCCTGGACGCCGCGTTCCGCGGCCGCCTGGCCGACTCCGACCTGGAGGGGCAGTTGGCGGTGACGGCAACCGGCGCCACGCCCAGCGTTCGGCTGCAGGCCGCCACCGGGCGCATCGATGCCGGGCAGGCGCTGCGGCAGCTGAAACTGCCCGAGGTCGTCGCCGGCAGTGCGGACAGAGTTCGTTTCGAGGGCCGCAGCGCGGGGCGCACACTGGGTGCGCTGCGCGAAGCGGCGGAGATCAGTGTCAAAATGTCACCGGCCAGGGTGACCTATTCCGGCAAGTTGATGTCCGAACCGCTGACGCTGGTCGTGGCGAATGCCGAGGTGAGCGTCAAGGCGGGGCACCCGGTTTCGGCTACCGTGGCCGGGACCTTGAACCAGGCGCCCTTCCATGCGGCCCTCGGCACCGGGACCCTCGCCGAACTTTTCCAAAAGGACGACCCGCTCCCCGTGCGGGCCACGATTCAGGCCGCGGATCTGGAGCTGGAGGTCGAAGGCACCGTGGCCCGGCCCTTCCGGCGGCAGGCGTTTGACCTTGCCCACGAGCTGGCGGGAAAGGATATTCAGGAACTTGATGCGCTGCTGGGCCTTGCGCTGCCTCTGCAGGGGGCATTCCAGGCCGCCGGCCGGGTTTCCGGGCGCGGCAAGCGGTTCACCCATGAAGGGCAGCTGCGCGTCGGAAAGAGCGACCTCCAGGTGGACCTGACCGTTTTGGAGGCGCCCGCGCGCCCCGAAGTTTCGGGTCGCATCCAGGCCGGGACGCTCCATTTGAGCGACCTGACGCCTCCGGAGGGGGGCGCGGGCAAGAAGCCGGCAGCGGACCCCTCGCGGGTCATCCCGGAGGTCCATTTCCCCACCGACTTTTTTGATTCGGTGGACCTGGATCTTGCGCTCGCGGCGGAGCGCATCGTCACCGAGGCCGGGGCGCACGCCGGTCTGGCCTCCACGCTGGGGCTGCGAAACGGCCGATTGCGCTTCTCTCCTGTGGTTACCGGTGCTGCCGGTGAACGGGTCGAGGGCCAGCTCGAGATCGATGTTGCGGCCACCCCGCCTGCGGTCACGTTGCGGCTGGACGCCCAGGGGCTGGACCTTCGGCTGTTGCAGCCCCAAACGCGGAATTCGGACCTGGTCACCGGACGCCTGGATCTGCATGCCGGTCTCGCCGGCAGCGGCGCCACGCTGCGCAGCCTGCTGGGCAATGCCGTCGGCCGCCTCACCCTGATTGCGGGAGAGGGCCGGATCACAGGCCGCGGCCTGGACCTCTGGGCGGCGGACCTCGTCCCGACGATGCTCTCGCCCCGCTGGCAGCGGGAAAACGTGACTGAAATGAATTGCACCGTTGCGCACGTCGAATTGAAATCGGGGCTGGTCGAGCTGGAGGATTTCATCCTGGACACCCGGCGCATCACGGTGGCCGGCAGCGGGGTGCTGAAACTGGAAACGGAAGGGCTGGATCTGTTGCTGGCGCCGCGTCCCAAGCGGCCGAGTCTGGTCAGCCTGGCCAAGCCGGTGGCCATCAGGGGCACCCTGGCCACGCCCCGGGTATTGGTTGCACCCCTCCCCAGCCGGCGCCGGCTCCTGCGCACGGGGCTGCTGGCCGGCCTGGTCAATCCGCTCTTCCTGCTGAGCGCTTTCAGCGACCTGGGCACCGGAGGGGGCAATCCCTGTGCGGCGGCCACCGCCCGCGCTTATCAAGCGGCCGGCATCGAACCGCCTTGAAAGTGGCGGCTATAGTGCGCCGGGCAAACGAAAAGACAAGCGAGAAAGCAAAGGCTCAGAAGATCTCGGGCCCGCTTTGGGGGAATGCATCGATGAAAAAACTGCTCTTCGTCGTGCTCATGTTATCTTTAACCGGTTGCTATTCCTTCGGCAGGGGAGTCGCCTCCAGGGTGATCGAAAACCTGGAAAAGGAAGACACCCGGCAATGTGAAATCCGCGGCAGCCAGTTCAACAGCATCGCCTCCTATCTGGACAAGGGGGAAGTCGTCAAGGTTCTGGTGGTGCACGGCATCGGCACCCATCGCCCCGGACACTCCGCCATCATCAGCGAGAATATCGCGCGCTCCCTGGGGCTGCACAATTTTTCGAAGCCCAAAGACGTTGCTATCATGAACCCCGGGAATCCGGCGCAAAGGCTGGCGAATCTGCGCATCATCACCATGCGCAACCCCGAGGGATCCCAAAAGCTCGTCTTCTACGAGCTGACCTGGTCGGAGATCACCGCGGAGCGTAAGCGGGTGTTGGATTTTGACACCTCCGGTGAATTCGCGCATCGCAGGGCCTCGTTCAACAATGCCATGAAGGCCTTCCTCAACGATGTCGGCCCGGATCCGATGATTTATGTCACCGACCCGGAGAACCTCATCCTGACGGCCACCCAACAGGCCATCTGCTGGATGCTGGCCGGCGGCGAAGGGGAGGAGATTAACGACACGCAGCGCAGCGTCTGCAGCGTTTCGTCGCTGGCCCGGCTGAGCAGTCTGGAAAAGTACAATATTGTCTTTATCACCCACAGTCTGGGAAGCCGCATCATCATGGACGCGCTGGGGGAGATCGTCGAAACGCTGGGTGACGATCAAATTGTGTCCGGCCACCCCGCCCTGGTTTCCAAAATGCAGGCAAAAGAGATGACCGTCTTTATGCTCTCCAACCAGATGCCGCTGTTGCAAATCGGTCTGCCGGCCCCCAAGGTTGCCGGCCAGATCGGCAGCTATTGCCGGGAAGGCGGCCGAAATTTTGCCAGGCGGGCGTTCAAAAAACTGGATATCGTGGCCTTCACCGACCCCAACGATCTTTTGAGCTATTCCATCACCCAGGATTTCGTCGATCATTACCTGGATTCCAGAATGTGCCCCGTGGTCACCAATATCTACATCAATGTCGCCGAGAGGCTGACGGCTTTCGGCGTCGATGTGGTCAACCCGATTGCCGCCCATGGCAATTACGATTCGGATGAGAGGGTGATCCAACTCATTTCCCACGGTAACACCGATTTCGATCAAAATGAGTTCCTCGCCGACCGCTGCCGCATGATCAGCATTGAAAATCCGTAGCGGTCTTATCAACCATGGGGACCCGACATGCACAACAAGGCCGATAGGTCAAATCTCGGCACGGTCGTTTCGGTGCGCGGCAGTGTCGTGGATATGCGCTTTGAAGCGCATTTGCCGCCGATTTACTCGTTGCTGCACGCCAAGGAAGGGGAAATTGCCATCGAGGTTTTGGCGCAACTCGACGCGCAGTGCGTGCGCGGGATCGCGCTGACCCCGACCCAGGGGCTTGCTCGCGGCATGGCGGTGAAAGACACCGGCGGGCCTTTGAAGACGCCGGTCGGCAAGGGAATTTTAGCCCGGATGTTCGACGTCTTCGGCAACGCCATCGACCGCCAGGCTGCGCCGACGGATGTTGCGTGGCGCTCTGTTCATCACGACCCGCCGGCGTTGGCGCGCCGTTCCACCAAGTCCGAGATCTTCGAGACGGGCATCAAGGTCATCGATGTGCTTCTGCCGCTGGAGCGCGGCGGCAAAGCGGGCCTGTTCGGCGGGGCGGGCGTGGGCAAGACGGTGCTGCTCACCGAAATGATCCACAACATGATCGGGTACCACGAAGGTGTCAGCATTTTTTGCGGTATTGGCGAACGGTGTCGCGAGGGCGAGGAGCTTTACCGTGAGATGAAGGCAGCCGGGGTATTGCCCAACATGGTGATGGTCTTCGGCCAGATGAACGAACCGCCGGGCAGCCGGTTTCGCGTGGGCCACGCCGCGCTGACCATGGCCGAGTATTTCCGGGACGACGAGCACCGCGATGTGTTGCTCCTGATGGACAATATTTTCCGGTTCATTCAAGCCGGCTCGGAGGTCTCCGGCCTGATGGGGCAGATGCCGTCGCGTCTGGGCTACCAGCCCACCATGGGCACCGAGTTGTCGCGGCTGGAGGAGCGCATTGCCAACACCGACACCGGCGCCATCACCTCGATCCAGGCGGTGTACGTGCCGGCGGACGATTTCACCGATCCGGCGGCGGTGCACACCTTCTCACATCTTTCCGCGTCGATCGTGCTCTCGCGCAAGCGGGCCAGCGAAGGTCTTTACCCGGCCATCGACCCGCTGCAATCCAGTTCCAAGATGGCCACGCCGGGCATCGTCGGGGAGCGGCATTACGGCCTGGCCCAGGAAATTCGGCGCACGCTCGCGCAATACGCGCAGCTCAAGGATATCATCGCCATGCTCGGCCTTGAGCAGCTTTCGTCGGAGGACCGTAACGTGGTCGCCCGCGCCAGACGGCTGGAGCGTTTTCTCACCCAGTCCTTTTTCACGACCGAGCAGTTCACCGGCCTGGAGGGAAAACTCGTCAGCCTCGAAGACGCGCTGGACGGTTGTGAGCGAATCCTGCAGGATGAATTCAAAGACTACCCGGAAAGCGCCCTCTACATGATCGGGGCCGTAGACGACGTGATCCGGAAGGCCAAACCCGGCACGCCTGGAGCTGAAACCAAAGCGGAGCCCAAAACCGAGGCCGGGGAAGAACCGGAGCCCGCGCCGGAACCGGAGGTCGCTCGTGCAGCAGCCGACACGCATGAATCTTAAGATTCTCCTGCCGTTTGGGGTCTTTGCCGAAAAAAGCCGCGTTGCGCGCATCGTTGCCGAGACCCGCAAGGGCGCCTTCGGACTCCTGCCCCACCGGCTGGACTGCGTCGCGGCGCTCGCGCCCGGGATTCTCACCTACGAAGACAACGCCGAGGGCGAGGCATACGTGGCCATCGATGAGGGGGTGCTGGTCAAAACCGGTTTGAATGTGTTGGTCTCGGTGCGCAACGCCATCGGCGGAACGGATCTCAGCCGGCTGCGCGCGGCGGTGGAGCGGGAGTTTCTGAACGTAAATGAACGGGAGCGGGACGTTCGTTTGGCGATGGCCAAAATGGAGAGCGGTTTTTTGCGCCGTTTGGCGGAGTTTCAGCATGAGTGAAAAACCGGAAAACAAGCGTGCAAAAGACCGAAGCACGTTAAGTCGGGAGGTCGGCGCCAAGGCGGCGCGCAAACTCCGTGCACAACGTCACGTCAAGCGAACCGTCTGGTTCGGATTCGGCATGATGGGGCTGATCGGCTGGTCGGTTGCCATTCCGACGCTGCTCGGTGCGGCGCTGGGCATCTGGCTGGACAATCGCTATCCAGGAAGCCGCTCCTGGACCCTGGCGCTGCTGGTTGCCGGCCTGGTGGTCGGCTGTTGGAACGCCTGGCATTGGGTGTCCAAGGAAGACAAGGCCATGCGGGAGGAGCAGGAGGAAAATGATGAATGAAATGCTCAAGTTGGTCGCGGCTTTGGCCTCGGGCCTTTTGCTCGGGGCTATTTTCTTCGGCGGCCTGTGGTGGACGGTTCGCAAGGGCGTTACGTCCAAACTGCCGGCCTTTTGGTTTTGCGGCAGCCTGTTGCTGCGAACCGGCATGGTCCTGGCCGGCTTCTACTTTGTCACCGGCGGTCATTGGCAGCGGCTGCTGGCGTGTCTCCTGGGATTTGTGATCGCACGGCGCATCGTGACGCGGCTGAGCGGTTCGCCGGGCAAAGGCCTCAAAGCCTCGGCAAAGGAGGCCGGCCATGCGGCTTAGCCCCGACGAGATCGTCTTCTGGCAATACGGGTTTCTCAAACTCAACGCCACCATTGTGTTCACCTGGGGATTGATGTTCGTGCTGGCCGTGGGGTCGAAATGGGTAACACGCAAACTTGCCACGGGTCACGAACGCTCTCGCTGGCAAAACCTTCTGGAAATGGTGGTCTTGGGCATCGAGAAACAAATCGAGGAGGTCGGCCTGAGTCAGCCTCGGAAATATCTCGGCTTTCTGGGCACGCTCTTCCTGTTGGTCGCCGCGGCCAGCCTCGGTACCGTCATTCCCGGCTACGAATCCCCGACCGGCTCGCTCTCGACTACGACGGCTCTTGCGCTGTGCGTGTTTGTGGCCGTGCCGTTCTTCGGGATCGCGGAGCAAGGCCTGGGCGGCTACCTCAATTCCTATATGAAGCCGACGGTTATCATGCTGCCGTTTAACATCATCAGCGAAGTTTCACGCACACTGGCCCTGGCCGTTCGGTTGTTCGGCAACATGATGAGCGGGGCGATGATTGTCGGCATCCTGCTCACGATTGCGCCCTTCATTTTCCCGATCATCATGACGGCTATCGGTCTGCTCACCGGCATGGTGCAGGCTTACATCTTCTTTATCCTGGCCACGGTTTACACCGCGGCCGCCACGCGCGTCCGCAAGAACAGGCCTGAACCCGATGCAGAACACTGAAATGTGAAAACCGATCAAAAAAGGAGACACTATGGATAGCATGACGATTATCGCGGTGATATCCATTGCCACTGCCGGCATCACCATGGCGTTTGGCACGATGGGCCCGGCGCTGGGGGAGGGCAAGGCGGTCTCGACTGCCCTCAGTTCACTGGCCCAGCAGCCCGATGCCTCCGCCACCATCACCCGGACCTTGTTCGTGGGGTTGGCAATGATCGAATCCACGGCCATCTACTGCTTCGTGGTCACGATGATTCTCATCTTCGCCAACCCGTTCTGGAAACACGTCATCGCCCAAGCCACAGGGAACTAACCCGATGCTAATCGATTGGTTCACCATCGTTGCGCAGGTGCTCAATTTCCTCATTCTGGTGTGGTTGATGAAGCGCTTTTTGTACAAGCCCATCCTTCATGCCATCGACGAGCGGGAGAAGCGGATCGCGGCGGAGCTGGCGGAGGCCCGGGCGCAAAAGGCCGAAGCCCGAAAGGAGCGCGATGCGTTCAAACAAAAAAACGAGGCTTTCGACCGGCAGCGCAGCGCCCTTTTGAGCAAAGCGACGGACGAGGCCCAGGCCGAACGCCGGCGGCTCCTCGACGAAGCGCGGCAGGCGGCCGACGCCTGGCGTGCCAAGCGCCAGGAAACGCTGATAAACGATGCCCATAACCTGAATCAATCCATCACCCGTCGGGCCCGCCAGGAAGTGTTCGCCATTGCCCGCAAGGCACTGACGGATCTGGCCGCGACAAGTCTGGAAGAGCGTCTGGGTGAGGTGTTCACCCGCCGCTTGCGAGAGTTGGACAGCCAGGCAAAAGCGAACCTTGCCGAGGCCCTTGAAAACGCCGCCGCGCCCGTCCTTGTGCGCAGCGCCTTTGATCTGCCCGCGGCGCAACGCACGGCGATCCAAACTGCCCTCAACGAAACCTTCGCGGCTGAAATCCCCGTCCGGTTCAAGACCGCGCCGGAGGTGATCAGCGGCATCGAGCTCACCACCAATGGCCAAAAGGTGGCATGGAGCATTGCGGATTACCTGGCGTCACTGGAAAAGGGCGTCGCTGAGCTTCTGACATCCAAGGACACGCCCGAGGCCAAAGCAGCGCCTGAATCCGAGGCACCTGGACCCGCGACCCAAGGAGCCGGTGAAGATGGAACCTGAGTGTCTTCAGGAGGTTTTCGACGGCCTATTTGCCGAAATAAGCCGGGTGCGGGAAGCGTTCACGCCGCGCCTCGCGCCACGGGAGGTGGGCACCATCACCAGCGTCGCCACCGGCATCGCCAAGGTGGCGGGGCTTCCCGGCGTGGGCTTTGATGAATTGGTGACCTTTCCCGGCGAGGTGCCCGGTATTGCCTTCAACGTGGATGCGGATGAAATCGGGGTCGTGCTGCTGGGCGAATACTGGCATCTGCACACCGGCGACGAAGTCCAGCGGACGGGCCGGGTCATGGACGTGGCCGTGGGCGACGGATTGCTGGGGCGCGTCATCGACCCGATCGGCCGGCCGCTGGATGGCAGCGGGCCGGTGGTCGCAAGCCGGCGTCTGCCCGTCGAGCGCCCCGCCGCGGCCATCATGGATCGCGCACCCGTCACTGCGCCGCTCCAGACCGGCCTCAAAGTCATCGATGCCCTCATTCCCGTTGGGCGCGGCCAGCGCGAACTGATTCTCGGCGACCGCCAGACGGGCAAGACCGCCATTGCCATCGACACCATCCTGAATCAGCGCGGCAAGGACGTCCTGTGTGTCTATTGCGCCATCGGTCAGCGCGCGGCCGGCGTCGCCAAGACCGTGGCCACCCTGCGGGAAAAGGGCGCGATGGCTTACACCGTCATAGTCGTGACCGAGGGCAACGATCCGCCGGGGCTCGCCTACATCGCTCCCTACGCCGCCACCAGCATCGCGGAGGCTTTCATGGAGGCCGGCCGGGATGTCTTGATCGTTTACGACGATCTGACCCATCACGCGCGCTCCTACCGCGAGCTGTCTCTGTTGCTGCGCCGTCCGCCCGGTCGCGAAGCCTTTCCCGGTGATATTTTCTACATCCACTCTCGTCTGCTGGAGCGGGCGACGCACCTGCGCCCGGAACTCGGCGGCGGTTCGCTCACCGCGCTGCCCATCATCGAAACCGAAGCGCAAAATATTTCCGCCTATATCCCGACCAACCTGATCTCCATTACCGATGGGCAGATCTACCTTTCGCCGTCACTGTTCGAGCTGGGCGTGCTGCCGGCGGTGGATGTCGGCAAATCCGTTTCGCGCGTCGGCGGCAAGGCGCAGCGCGCAGCGTACCGCGCGGTGGCCGGCGACCTCAAGCTGGCCTACGCACAGTTTGAGGAACTCGAAACCTTTTCCCGGTTCGGCGCCCGCCTGGATGAAAACACCCGCAAAATCATCGACCATGGGAGGCGAATCCGCGCCTGCCTGAAGCAGCCGGAATCCGCCCCGGCCTCCCTGCCCGCCCAAATCACCGTGCTGCTGGCGCTGACCGCGGACCTCTTCGACGACGTGCCGCTGGACCGGATGACGGCCGCCGAGCAGGCCGTGCGCAAGGCGGCGGCGCAGATCCCGGCAAATATCCGTGAGCGATTGGACACTGCCGACCAGTTGAGCGATGAGGACCGCGAAACGATAATCAAAATCGCCCGCCAAGCCCTCGAAGCGTTCGCGCCCGAAGCGAGCCCCATATCTGAGCCGGAACCGAAACACCCGGAGGCGTGATGAGCGACACCACCGCGAGCCTGCGCCGCAAGATCAACAGCGCCGGAGATCTGCAATCCGTCGTGCGTACCATGAAGGCTGTGGCCGCCTCGAGTGTCGGGCAATACGAGAAATCGGTGGCCGCCTTGGCGGACTACTATCGCACGGTGGAACTGGGCTTGGGCGTATGCTTCCGGCAAAGCGGTCGGCTGCCCTTGGTCGCAGAACAGAAGAGGTTAACAGCTGCAGGTGCGATCGGCGCGGTGGTGTTCGGATCGGACCAGGGCCTGGTGGGCCAGTTCAATGATGTGGTGGCCGATTATGCGGTCAAGGCGCTGGCGGCCCTGCCGGCAGTTTCAGAGGTCTGGGCCGTCGGTGAGCGGGTTCATGCGCGCCTTGCGGACGCGGGGCTGCACCTGATGGGACGCTTCAGCGTGCCGAACTCCGTCAAGGCCATCATCCCGCTCATCGGGGAGGTTCTCCTGGAAAGCGAGGCGCGTCGCAGCCGGGGGGAAATCAGCGAATTGTACCTCTTTTACAACCGCCCGGCGTCCGGGTCGGTTTACATGCCCGTCGGTCAACGGCTGCTGCCGATGGACGAAAACTGGCGACGCAAGCTGGCCGAGCTTCCCTGGCCGACGAAAAACCTGCCCGAGGTTATAGGGGGCGGCAGCGCGATTCTTGGGGCGCTCATTCGTGAATATCTCTTCGTCTCGCTCTTCCGGGCGTGCGCCGAATCCCTCGCGAGCGAGAACGCGAGCCGCCTGGCGGCGATGCAACGCGCCGACAAAAACATCGATGAACTGCTGGAGAACCTCAACGGGACATTCCATCGTTTGCGCCAGAGCGGCATCGACGAGGAACTCTTCGACGTCATTTCCGGCTTCGAAGCGCTGAGTGCAGAGGAGAAATGACGCCAAGTGGCATAACCGCAGGCCCCGGCGGTTTTCAAAAGTGCTTGGGACCAGTATGAAGATGTTAAGGACAGGCAGGGCGATGCCTCACGCGAAGAGGTCGCCCACAAGGTTGCCTGGGCAGCGGTAAAGCAAAACTACAAAAAGGAAGGAGATAAATGCAACCGCAAATAATTCCTGTTCGCATATCGGATCTGCAGGGAGGGTAGCATGCAGCCCTGGTCCCATTCCGTTGAGAAGGTTCTGGGCTTTTTGAAGGTTGAAAGCGGGGCGGGGCTGAGCCTGCTGGCGGCCAAGCTGGTGGTCAAGCCCTAAAACCGGCGCTTCCCCTTCGGCTACTACCACCTGGAGCCGCTGGTGCTGAGCGTGAACGGCTTCATGGTGCTGGTGATCTGCGTCTACGCCCCGATCAACGGCCTGGAGGGCATCCGCGCCGGCGGCCATAAAGTGGACCCCAAGGGCGTGATCTGGTTCAGCATTTTCAGCGGCGCGGTTTGCCGGGTAGTGTGGGTCTACGAACGGCGCGCCCTCGAGCTGCCTCTCGAGGACGTTTGGCTGTCCATCTGTTTGACCGGCGACTCGCGCTGGGTTTAACCTCGGCGCCCGCTGCGCCGCCAATTAAAACCTATAAAAAAAGGAACCAAGAAAATGAAACTGATGAGAGTTCTGACTGTTGTACTTCTGCTGATGTGCTCCGGGGCCATGTTTGGATGCGGCGGCGGCGGCGCCGATGTGAAACAAATGACGACCACCACGACCCTCGGCCAGGAGTTGCAGGATTTGGACGATGCCTACAAGAAGGGCCTGTTGAGCGAAGAGGAGTACAAAAAATCCCGGAAAAACCTGATGGAGAAATACGACGATTAGTCCGGGCCCCAGCGCAGGTGATTTCGACGTAAGTGGGTCGTGGTGAAGAAAGCGGCACCCAGGTTCAAACCGGGGTGTCGCCCGCTTCGCCGCAGTGCCGGGAGGCATCGCCCCCCCGTCGCAGCTCCGGAGCCGCTCGAAGAAGCTGCGGGCGCGCCCGGCGTTGGTTTCGGCCGCAAAGGTTGACCCTCCCCCGGC
>JAJDNY010000023.1 GCA_022340425.1 Desulfobacteraceae bacterium
TGGCCGGATCGGGCACCGGCGCCTGGGCCAGGTGGTAGGCGCCGTAGGCCGGCCCCACCGGGCTGAAGCCGTTGCCCAGCGCGGCCAGGCCCGGGCGCACGGCATTGATCAGCGCCTGGTGGTCGGTGGCCAGCTTGAACGCCTGGCGGATGCGCGGATCCGCGGCCAGATGGCCCTTGTCCGAGCGCATGTGGATCGCCCAGTGCATGTTGGAATCATTGGTCAGCAGCTTGGTGTTGGGGTCTTTTTCGATCACCTCGGCAAACTCGGTGGTCAGGCCGCCGACGAAATCAAGCTCCCCGCCGCGCAGGGCTTCCACCTGGCCGCCGATGTCCGGGGAGAAGATGAAGTGGATCTCATCCAGGTGGGGCAAGGGGTTGCCGGCCCCGTCGTCCGCCTTGAAGTGGGGGTTTTTGACCATCACCAGGCGGTCTTCGGGAAAGAAGGACGCGATCATGTAGGGGCCGCTGCCGATGCGGGTCTTGCCGGGGTCCTGGGTCCCCTCGGGGATCACGCAGGCGTGGTAGTCGCCGACATCCGAGGCGAACTCGGGGTTGGGGTGCTTCAGGGTGAAGCGCAGCGTGAGATCATCCAGCGCCTCCACCGCGGTGACGTTCTCGTAGAGCTTGAGGGTGGGGGCGCCGACCTTGGGGTCCCGCAGGCGGTCGTAAGAGAAAACCACGTCCTTGGCGGTCACCGGCTGGCCGTTGCTGAAGGTGACGCCGGGCTGCAGGAAAAAAGTCCAGACCTTGCCGTCGGGGGTTTCCCAGCGGGTGGCCAGGTCGGGCACCGCGTTGTTCTGGGCGTCGATGAAGGTCAGGTGGTGGTACCCCTGCTCGGCCACCAGGATGTCGGTGATATTGGCCGCGAAGTGGGGGTCCAGCACGTTGGTCGGCTGGCAGCCGATTTTCAGCGTGCCACCGGCCTGGGCGGCGTTTGCCGGCATTTCCAAAACCAGTGCCGGGATCAGGGCCAGGGCCGCGAACAGGGCAAAACGTTTGGCTGCCTTCATGGGGCTCTCCCTTCTCCACTGATTGGGCGTCACGGGCGGTCGGGCGCGAGACCGCCCCACGAACGGGGCTTTAACCGGGCCAATGAGGTATCATACGGAGTCGGGCGCGATTTTTCAAATTCCGCACCCGCGGCTGGCGGGGGCGGCAAACCGCTTCAGCGCCAGGACCGGCAGACCGGGAGCGCTGCAAGGGCTCAATTGAATTCCAAAAATACCAGAGTTTCGCTCCCCCGCTTACCCCGAGCTGACGATTTTTTTGCAATACAGCGTCCGCAGCCGAATCTTTTGGCCGCATAATGCCCACCTTCCCAAAAAAGGCTTGATTACCCGGTGGTGAAAATTTAGACTCGGGTCCGCCGGTATTGCCGCCCGGCCTAACGAGGGGTGTTTTCGAAACCCCGGGCCGATAGAGCCTTCATGCCGGCGCACGCCAACCAACCAACCCGAATACCAGGAGGTGCCGCATGCCACAGGCAGAAGCCCAGAAACGCAGGGAAAATGTCATCGAGGTCCTCAACCGCGCCCGCGCGATGGAGTTGCAGGCCATTCACCAGTACATGAACCAGCATTACAATCTGGACGACATGGACTACGGTGAAATGGCCGCCAAGATGAAGCTCATCGCCATCGACGAGATGCGCCACGCCGAGGCTTTCGCCGAGCGCATCAAGGAACTGGGGGGGGAGCCCACCAGCGAAAAGTCCGGTCCGGTGGAGCGCGGGCAGGAGGTCGAGGCGATCTTTCCCTTCGATATGGACCTGGAAGACGACACCATCGTGACCTACAACCAGTTTCTGCTGGTCTGCCGGGAAAACGGCGACAGCATCAGCATGAAGGTGTTTGAAACCATCATCGACGACGAGCAGCTGCATTTCAACTACTTCGACAGCGTCCGGGCCCACATCGAAAAGCTCGGGCCGGCCTACCTGGCCAAGATTGCCGGGACCCCCTCCTCCACCGGGCTGCAGCCCCAGGGGTTTGCCGTCAGCGGCGGGGGCGCCGAGTAGCTTTGATCAACCGGTAAATCAAACCATAGACGGTTTCGAATTAAGTGCCAACCTTCCCCGGCCCCCCGGCGGGGGTTGGGGCCCCCCAGGGGCAGCGCTGCCGAGGAGCCTGGATGATGGCGTCCGAGACATCCGTTTTTGAGGTCACCTGCAGGCAGTACCGCGACCAGCTCGGTCGAATGGAAACAGCGCCGCTGGCCGCCCGGCTGGGGGTGCAGGTCGATGGGGACGGGGTGCGTGTGCCGCTGCTGGGGGCGCTTTATCGCGTTTCGCCGGGCGGCGTTTACGATCCCGCCGGGGAAGTCCCCGGCTTCGACGTCTGCGTGGTGCTGCTCAAATATCTGCTGCGCTGCCCCGACCTGCCGCCGACGGCCAGGGACCTGGTTTCCTATCGAGGGCTGAAGGATTCCGGCCCGTTGACGGTCTACTTCGCCAATGAGGTCGAGGGCGCCATCGCCGCCGCCTTCAGCGGCCGCGCCGCCGCCCTGGCGGCGGCCGGCGCGGCCCTGGGCGGGCGCGTGCCCGACATCGGCGCGCGCTACGACCTGGCGCTGCAGTTCGATGCGCTCCCGCGGGTCCCTCTTTGTCTGCTTTTCAACGATGCCGACGATGAATTCCCCGCCGCCTGCAGCCTGCTTTTCGAGCGCCGCGCCGAGGTCTATCTCGACCCGGAATGCCTCGCCATGCTGGGCCGGCATCTTTTCGTGCGGCTGAAACGGGCCGCGCCCAAATGACCGGCGAAGGGGCGGGCCGACCCTCGCACCCCTCAGGAGACCGGTATGATCACCAAAATTGACAGACCCGCCATCATCCCGGCCGCGGGCAGCGAGTCCAAACGGATCGAGGAGTATGTCGGGCGTGTGAACACCGGTTGCAGCGTGGTCAGCATCGCGCGCATGCTAAGCGCCGGCGGCTGGCAGGAACCGGGCCAGCAGCCGGAGTTCAGCGAATATACGCTGGTGTTAAGCGGGATGCTGCGGGTGGAAACCACCGACGGCAGCCTGGACATTTCGGCCGGCCAGGCGGTGGTCGTGCCCGCCGGGGAATGGGTGCGCTACAGTACCCCCAACCCCGAAGGCGCCGAGTACATCGCCGTCTGTCTGCCGGCCTTTGCACCGGAGACGGTCCACCGGGATGGGTGACCGTCCCCAAAACGGTTGCGCCGCCGACGGGCCGCCGCAGCCCAGGATACCCGCCATGCCCCCCAAAATCGTGTTCGTTCAGGGAAGCCCTCGCTCCCATGGCAACACCCGCGCGGTTGCCGCCGTGGCCATGGCCGCCGCGCGGGAGCAAGGGGCCGAGGTGGTTGAGATCGACGCCGTTCGGCTTGAATTCAAAAAACCGGGCTGCACCGGCTGTCAAAAATGCCAGCAGTCCGAGAGCTTTGTCTGCACCCTCGGCGACCAGGTGGCCGAGGCGGTGGCCACCCTGCCGCGCTACGACGTGATTGTCCTGGCGACCCCGATCTACTGGTGGAGCTATACGGCCCAGATCAAGATCTTTGTCGACCGGATGTACTCGCTTTCCAAATTCACCGAAGGTGGGACCATCCGAACGCAGCTTGGCGGCAAGACCCTGGCGCTGATGGCCACCGGCGGCGGGCCGCTGGAAGACAACCTGAAACTGCTCGAACGCCAGTGGAAAACCCCGGCCGACATGCTCGGCTGCGCCTTTGCGGCCTGCCTGTTCCCCTTCACCCCGCCCCAGGCCGGGGCCCTGCAAAAGGACCCCGGCGCCATCCAAAAGGCACGGGAATTCGGCCGCTTGCTGGCAACCGCGAAGTAGTGTCGGCGCAACTTCACCCGGCTGGCCGGCGCTGGCGCCGAGGTGCCAACTTTTTCAACCATTTCGGGAAAGGAGTCTTCGACGATGGGAATTCGCAAGCTTTTATCGGTGGGGCTGGCGGCAGCGGCGATCCTTTGGGCGGCGGGCGCGGGGGCCTACGACCTGCCCTCGGTCAACCTGGGGTTCACCAGTTTCCTGGACGGCGGCCCCCCGGCGGGCCCGGGCGTTTATCTGACGCAGTACGTCCAGTACTTTTCCTCCGATCGCTTCACCGATCAGGACGGCGACCGCTTGCTGCCCCGTGAGGCCAACGAGGACCTGGATGTCTGGGTCAGCCTGACGCAGCTCATCTACCAGTCGGACCGGGCGGTGCTCTTCGGCGGCAAGTGGGGCCTGGACGTGATCGTTCCCGTGGTCGACCTGAATGTCGATTACGATATCGACGGCCCCTTTCCCGAAGACAACGGCACGGGCTTCGGGGACCTGCTGGTCGGCCCGTTTCTCCAGTGGGACCCCGTCATGGGCGCCAAAGGCCCGGTCTTCATGCACCGGGTGGAATTCCAGCTGATCTTTCCCACCGGCAAATACGACGACGAGCGCGAGCTCAACCCAGGCAGCAATTTCTTCTCCTTCAATCCTTACTGGGCCGGCACCCTGTTTCTCACCCCGCGCTGGACCGTCTCCACCCGCCTGCATTACCTCTGGAACGCCAAGAACAACGATCCCAACCGGAGATTCGGCGATGCCGACGACACCCAGGCGGGCCAGGCCGTGCACGCCAACTTTTCCACCGCCTACGAAGTCTGGCCCAAGCACCTGCGGCTGGGCATCAACGGCTACTACCTCAAGCAGGTGACTGACACCCAGGTGGACGGCGACGACCTCGACGACAGCCGGGAGCAGGTATTCGGCATCGGCCCCGGGCTGCTGTGGCACATCACCCCGGACGCACACCTGTTCTTCAACTCCTATTTCGAGACCAGCGCCGAGAACCGGCCCGAGGGCGAGCGCTTCAACCTTCGGCTGGTCTATCATTTTTGAGCCTTCCGGGCAGCTCTCGGCAGGCGCACCTTGGGAAGCAGGCGGGTTTGTTTTACACCTGCTTCAGCGGAGAAACGGGTGCAGAGGTGTTTTTTCCCCTTAGTCAAAGGAGGCAGCGCATGACCGGCTCCAAGGAAAAACTGGAAGAGATCCTCAAGGACCTGGCCCGGCGCAGGGACGAGATCGCTCTCAAACTGCATCTCGGAAAAGCCGAGGCCAAGGAGGAGTGGGAGAAGCTGGAGAAGAAGTGGCAGGCCGCCAAGTCCCAGAGCAAGACCCTGGCGGGGGTGGTCGGCGAGTCGGCCCAGAATGTCGGCTCGGCCCTGGAGCTTACCCTCGGGGAGCTCAAAAAGGGCTATGAGCGGGTCAAGAAAATGCTCAAATGACCCCGGACGGGCGGATTGCGGCGGTTGACCGCTGAACGGCCTGCGGGCTTCGGGCAGACCATCCGCTGGCGGAAGGTCGGGGGCAAGTCCCATGGAGATCCGTAAAAACCATCCTCTGGCGGCCCTGACCACCTTCGGGGTCCCCGCCGCGGCCGAAACCTACGCGCGGTTCGTCAGCGAAGCCGAAATCCTCGACTTCCTCGACCAGCAGCCCCTCGTAAAGCGGCCCCGGCTGGTGCTCGGGGGGGGAAGCAACCTGCTTTTCGTGGGGGATTTCGACGGCGTCCTGCTGCACCCGGATCTGCGGGGGATCACGATGCTCGAGGCGCGCCCGGGGCATGTCCTGGTAAAGGCCATGGCCGGCGAGAAATGGGACGACCTGGTGGCCCTGGCGGTGGCCAGCGGCTGGGGCGGCCTGGAAAACCTCTCCCACATTCCGGGCAGCGTGGGGGCCAGCGCGGTTCAGAATATCGGCGCCTACGGGGTTGAAGTCCGGGGAGTCATCCAGCGGATCGAGGCGATTGCGCTTTCCGAGCGCCGCAAAGTGACGATCCGCCCCGAGGCGTGCGGTTTCGCATACCGCTACAGCCATTTCAAGGGGCCCTGGCGGGGCCGCTTTCTCATCACCGCCGTGGTTTTTCGGCTGTCTCGCCAGCCGGCCCTGGTCACCCACTACCCCGGCGTTCTGCAGGCCGTGGAACGCATCGGGGACCTGAACCTCGGGAACCTGCGCCGGGCGATCGCCGCCATCCGGCAGGCCAAGCTGCCCGATCCCGTCAGGCTGGGAAATGCCGGCAGCTTCTTCAAAAACCCGGTGGTCAGCCGGTTGCAGCTGGACAGGCTGCGGTCCGATTTCCCCGACCTGCCGTGCTACCCCCAGGGCGCAAAGGGTTTCAAGCTAGCCGCCGCCTGGCTGATCGAAAAATGCGGCTGGAAGGGTCGGGCCGTGGGCAATGCCGCGGTCCACGAGCACCAGGCCCTGGTCCTGGTCAACCGCGGGGGCGCCACTGGCCGCGAAATCCTCGACCTGTCCAAAGCGGTGCGCCGGTCGGTGCGCGACACGTTCGGCGTCGAGCTGGAGCGCGAGGTGCTGGTGGTCGGATCGCAGGCGGATTGAAAGAAAACCGGCTGAAGAGGGCGGCGGCAGGATCTGCGATGGGCTGCGCTCGACCGCCGGCCGACCCCGAAGCCATAACCTTTTTCGGAGAAAATAATGGATTCTTACGATGTCGTAATTGTCGGCGCCGGAACCGCCGGTCAAACAGCCGCCTACGAACTCAGCGCCGAGGGGCTCTCGGTGGCCGTGGTTGAAAAAAGCGATCGTCCGGGCGGGATTTGCGCCCTGGCCGGCTGCCAGGCGAAAAAATGGTTCTACGAGGTCACCGAAACCATGGCCAGGTCCCGGCACCTGATGGGAAAGGGAATCGTGGCGGCCCCCGAAGCCGACTGGTCTGCCATACTGGAGCAGAAAAACCGGTTTACCGCGAAGGTCCCCGAAGGGACCGTCAAGGGTTTCGGCAAGGCCGGAATCGACTTTTTGAAGGGCGTCGCAAAATTCATAGACGACCGCACCCTGGTGGTCGACAGTCACGAGATCCGGCCGCGCTTCTGCGTTCTGGCCACTGGTGCGGCCCCCATGCGGCTGCCCATCCAGGGGGCGGAGCACATCGTGACCAGCGACGATTTTCTCGACTTGAAGACCCTGCCCGGCCGCATCCTTTTTGTGGGTGGCGGGTTTATTTCCTTTGAGTTCGCGCATTTTGCCGCCCGCCTGGGCCCGCCGGAGCGCCAAATCGTCATTCTGGAGGCCGCCGAGCGGCCGCTGGGGCCGTTTGACGCCGAGATGGTCGATCTGCTGGTGGAAGCCTCGGCGGTGGAGGGCATCGGGCTGCTGACCGGGGTCAAGATCCAGTCGGTCAGCCCAAAGGGCGCGGGTTTCGTCGTCGCCACGGCCGCCGACGGCGCCTTCGAGGTCGACCTGGTGGTCAACGGCGCGGGGCGCGCCCCGCAGTTGGACGGTCTCGCTCTGGAGGCCGCCGGCATCTCTTACTCCCGCCAGGGGATCGCCGTCGACGCCGGCATGCAGACCGCCAACCCGAAGGTCTTCGCCGTGGGCGACTGCGCCGCCACCATCCAGCTGGCGCGGGTGGCCGACTACGAGGCGCATGTGGCCGCCCGCAACATCCTGGCCGCGCTGGGGCGCGGCGCGGCGGCCACCATCGACTACGGGGCCGTTCCGGCGCTGCTCTTCACTTACCCCCAGTGCGGCATGCTGGGGCAAACCGAAGCGGCCCTGAAAGAGGCGGGAACCCCTTACCGCAAAAGCTTCGGCAAGCATCTGGGCTGGCCCACCTACACCCGCATCGGCATGGGGCACGCGGCCTACAAGATCCTGGTGGGGCAGGACAAGAAGATTCTCGGGGCCCACATCCTGTCGGACAACGCCGCCGGTCTGCTCAATACCCTGGGTTTCGCCATGCGCCACGGCATTGCGGCGGATGCGCTGTACTGGCAGAACATCATGAGCCCCTACCCGTCCCGTGAAAGCGACCTGATTTACATGCTCAAACCGTTTCTGGACTAGCCGGGGCATGGCGACCCACCAGCACCCGGTCCGGGGGCGGCTGAACGCCTTTTTGCTCGACCGCCTGGAAGGGTTCATGGACCGCGTCTACGGCGGCCGCAAGCGGGCCATTTTCGGCGGCCTGCCGGCCCGCGTGGTGGAGATCGGGCCCGGCCCGGGGGCCAACCTGCGCTACTACGCCCCGGGAACCACCGTGATCGCCGTCGAGCCCAACCCCAGGATGCACCCCGCGCTGCGGGAAAACGCCGCCCGTTATGGGCTCAAGCTTGAAATTCGCGGGGTCGGGGGGGAGCGGTTGGATATCGCGACTGCCAGCGTGGGGGCGGTGGTGGGCACCCTGGTCCTCTGCACGGTGGGAAACCCGCGCCAGGTGGTATCCGAGATTTACCGGATTTTAAAGCCCGGCGGCCGCTATCTGTTTCTGGAGCACGTCGCGGCGCCGCCGGGAAGCGGTTTGCGGCGCCTGCAGGGGATCCTGCAAGCCCCCTGGAAATGGCTCTTCGAGGGCTGTCATTTGAACCGCGACACCCACCGGGTGCTGGGCGAGGTCGGTTTCAGGCGGATCGAGATGGACTGCTTCATGCTGCCCTCCGCCGTGATGCCGTTTACCCCCCACATTTTCGGGATGGCGCTCAAGTAGGCCGGCCGCATCCCGCGGGCGCAGGATCACGACCGGGTGCCGCCTACCGCTATGAACCTTTTTGGGAAGGAGGATGCCGTTATGAAAAAAATGTTGTCCGTTGCGGTCCTGTTCGTGGTTTTGCTGCTTTGCCTCTCCCCGTCGGCCTTCTGTGCCCAAAAATCGCTCCTGGACGTCATTCTGGAGCGGGGCCAGATCCTGGTCGGCACCACCGGAGACTTCAAACCCTTCAGCTATCTCAACCCCCAGACCGGCCAGTTCGAGGGCCACGATATCGACGCGGCGCTGAAGCTTGGTGAGGACCTCGGGGTGACGGTGCGGTTTGTCGAAACCACCTGGCCCACCCTGGTCCAGGGCATCCGGGAAGGTCGCTACGACATCGCCATGTGCGGCATCACCCGGACCCTGGGCCGCCAAAAAGAGGTCGGCCTGACCGCGCCCTACATCGCGGTCGGCAAATCCCCGCTGATCCGCAAAACCGACCAGGAGCGCTTCAAAACTCTGGCGGATATCGACCGCCCCGGCGTCAAGATCGGCGTCAACCCCGGCGGCACCAATGAGCGCTTCGTGCAGGCCAATATCAAGCAGGCCGAAATCGTTGTGGTGCCAAAAAATCTGGCTATTCCCGACAAGCTGGCCGCCGGTGAGGTGGACGTCATGATCACCGACAACGTCGAGGCCATGCTGGTGGCCGCCAAACGGGCCGAGCTGTTTGCCGTTGCCCCCCAGGAGACCTATACCCGGGACGACTTCGGCTACATGTTCCCGCGCGACGAGTTCGCCCTGCAGAACTGGCTCAACCTCTGGGTGTACCAGATGCATGCCAAGGGCGAGTTCCAGAGGCTCAAGGCCAAGTGGATCGCCGAATAGCGCCCCCGGTGCCTCAGGGGGCCGCAGCCAGCAGTCCGGCGGCGGCCCTGAGCCCCAGCAGATAGCTGTCCACCCCGAAGCCCGATATCTGGCCGCAGGCCACGGGGGCGATCACCGAATGGCGCCGGAAAGGCTCCCGGGCGTGGACATGCGACATGTGGACCTCCACCACTGGCGCCTGCAGGATCGCCAGGGCGTCCATCAGGGCGTAGCTGGTGTGGGTCCAGGCGCCGGCGTTGATCACCACGGCGTCAACCCGGTCGCGGTGGGCCTGGTGGATTTTCTCCACCATCGCGCCCTCATGGTTGGTTTGGAAGCACTCCACGCGGATTTCCAGCTCCGCTGCCAGTGCGGCGATTTTCTCGTCGATCTGGGCCAGGGTCAGGCGGCCGTATTGGGTGGGGTCGCGGTGGCCGAACATGTTCAGGTTGACCCCGTGCAGGACCAGTACTTTTTTCATCGTTTCCCTCTAAAGGTGGGTGCGGCCGTTGTTGGATGGGGCCGGTCAAGATGGGGGGGCGCACGCCAGGGCCTTGCGGATGATGGTCAGCAGTTCGGCGACCACCTGGGCCGGGATTTTGCCGGAGGTGCCGATCTGGGCAAACTGCCGGTAGCCGCCCTCCCGCTCCCGCATGAGGGCCAGCAGGCGCGCCATGGGGTCCGGCCCTGCCAGCATCGGGCGCGCCACCCCGGGGTCGGCGGCGACCCGGGCGATTATCTCCTCGGCGCTGGCCGCCAGGCAGAACACCAGCCCCTCACGACCTAAAGCGGCGGCGTTGGCCGCATCCAGCATCAGGCGGCCCCCGGTGGCGATCACCAGGCCCTGGCACGCGCCCAGTTCGCGCGCCACCGCGGCCTCCAACGCGCGAAAGGCGGCTTCCCCCCGGCGTTCGAAAATCTCGGGTACCGTCATCCCGCTGCGGGCTTCGATCAAGCGGTCGGTGTCCACGAAACGGTAGCCCAGCTGGGCCGCCAGGCATTTGCCGACGGTGGTCTTGCCGGTTGCCATGAAGCCCGTCAGAATGATGTTGCGTTTTTTCATTTTCGGTTTTTCCGGGAAGGCGCCGCAACCGGCGGCTTTCACCGGCAAGGCCGCCGAGGCAGGCTCAAGCGGGGCCCAGGGCCTTGATTTTTTTGTGGAACCACCGAAGTCGGTAGCCACTTCAGGCCCGCAAGTCAAGCGCTTTTTGCTTTGCAACCGGCCCGCAGGCCAGCGGCCACCCGTCCGGCGAGGCAGATGGACTCGGGTTGCAGCGGCCCCATGGGCCCCGGAATTTTTGGCAGACCTGACATCACTTTGCCTCGGCGAGTAGCGCCGCCGGGGTGCAATCTCGGGAAACAGCGATGAAATTCGACACGCAAGATCTGAAGATTCTGGAGAAGGCCCTGGACAAGCTCTCCGAGGGGTTCGAAAGCCTGCCGGACGCCGCACCGGCGTTGGACCGCGAGCGCTTGGAGGCGGTCCTGTTGGAGGTGGCCGCCCGGTTGCAGGACAACTACCCCTATTTCCACCCGCTTTACGCCGGCCAGATGCTCAAGCCGCCGCACCCCGTGGCGCGCCTGGCCTACATGCTGGCCATGTGGATCAACCCCAACAACCACGCTCTGGACGGCGGCCGGGCGAGTTCGCGGATGGAAAAGGAAGCCGTGGCCGAGATCGCGGCGATCTTCGGCTGGCACCGGCACCTGGGGCATCTCACCGGCGGTGGCACCCTGGCCAACCTGGAGGCCCTTTGGATTGCCGGCCGGCTGAAACCGGGAATGAAGGTCGTGGCCTCCGAGCAGGCCCACTACACCCATCAGCGGATCTCCGAGGTGCTGGGGCTGGCCTTTGAGACCGTCGCCTGCGACGACGACGCCCGGATGGATCCGGGCGCCCTGAGGGAAATCCTGGAGAAAGGTAGGGTCGGCACGGTGGTGGCCACCGTCGGTGCCACCGGCACCGGCGCGCTGGACCCCCTGCCGGAGATCCTGGCGCTGCGGGAAAAGTACGGATTTCGGCTGCACGCCGACGCCGCCTACGGGGGCTACTTCCGTCTGGCCGACAATCTGGACCCGCCGGCACAGGCGGTTTTCGAGCGCATCGGCGAGGTGGACTCCATCGTCGTCGACCCCCACAAGCACGGGCTGCAGCCCTACGGCTGCGGCTGCATCCTGTTCCGCGATCCGGGGGTCGGCCGGTTTTACCAGCACGACTCGCCCTATACCTATTTCACCTCATCGGAGCTTCACCTGGGCGAGATCAGCCTGGAGTGTTCGCGCGCCGGGGCCTCGGCGGTGGCCCTGTGGGCCACCCAGCGCCTGCTGCCGATGGTGCCGGACGGGGAGTTCGCCGCCGGTCTTTCCCGGGGGCGCGCCGCGGCCCTCGATCTCTACGAGCGCATCCAGGCAGACAAGCGC
>JAJDNY010000024.1 GCA_022340425.1 Desulfobacteraceae bacterium
TGGCCTGCAGGCGCACCTGGATGCCGCGGTTCAGGACATAGATGCTCTCCTTGACCCGCGATCGGATCTCAAGCGCTTTTTGCAAGGCTTGGGTTTCGTCCAACCCCGGCAGGACCGCCACGAACTCGTCCCCGGCATAGGCCACCGCGAAGGCCGGCTCTTCGATGCAGCTTGCGATGGTGCCGGCCACCTTCTGAATGGCCAGGCTGCCGTTGAGGTGGCCATGGGCGTCCACCACCCGCTTGAAATGGTCCAGGTCCATAAAGATCAGCGAGACCGGGGTGCCGGCGGTTTTGGCCCTTTGAATTTCTTCGGCCAGCGCCTGGTAGAGATAGCGCTGGTTGTAAAGGCCGGTCAAACTGTCCCGCAAGGCCTGCTCGCGGAACCTTCGCTCGCTCTCCCGCAGGGCTTCTTCCGCCTTTTTGCGCTGGGAGATGTCCACCAGGGCGATGGCCACCCGCGACAGGGTGTCCTCGTGGCCGGAAACCACCAGCGATTTCCCCAGAACGATTTTGGGCTCGCCGGTTGCCGTGACCAGGGTCTCCTCCCGTTCGTCGGCGGTATTCCCGGCGGCCGCCACCAGGATGATCTCGCGGGCCATCTTCAAAAAGCCCTTGGAGTCGGTGGGAATAAAGGCCCCCCGCAAACTCGCGGGGTCGGCGACCCCCATCAGCTCCAAAAATGCCCGATTGTAACCCACGGTTTTGATCAACGACCAGCAGTGGTGGATCTGTTGGGGATTTTTGTCCAGGTATTCTCTGAAATCGGAAATCCCGGAGGCGCGCAGTTTTTCGATGCGGGCCTTGAGGCGCGAGACGTCCCATTCGATCATCGCGATCGGTGCGGATTGAAACAGCTGGCGATAGCGTTTCTCGCTTTCCCTGAAAGCCTCCTCCGTCTTTCGGAGATCGGTGCAGTCTTCCACCATGGCCATGACACCGCTCACGCCGCCGTCCCCTCCGGGGATGGGGCTGATATGGTAGCGCAGATGGGTGCAGCTGCCCTGGGGGTCGCCGTGGGGGTGTTCGACGATGACCGGCTTCTTTTGAAGGATGCAGCGCTCGATATCGGCGACCAGTCCCGATGCCGCCAGGGCCGGGCAATCCAACAGGTTCAGTGATTGGGTGTCCTCAAAGGGGTGCCAGGCAAGCATCTCCCGCATTTTGCGGTTGATGCCGGTCATGCGCCCCTCGGCATCGAGGGTGAAGATGCCCAGCGGGGCACTGTCGCCCAGCAGCCGGTTGCGCGCCTCAAGGGCCTTGAGCGCGCTTTCCGCCTGCCGGCAGCGTTCTTCAATGTCCCGCAATCGTGCAACTTCCCGGCGCAGTGCGGTGATCTCGGACATCATCTGCTCGGTGGTCCCGGGTTCCTGGGGCATCGGTGAATCCTTTGGCGGGAAGCGTTGGCTGAACCTTCCTTTTTTACGTTCAGCCGGTTGTCGGGTTGCGCCGGAGCGCCGGCGGGGGGGCGTTGGTCAAATCCCGCGAATTGGGAGGGACTTTAGCGCAGCAGGTGGGCCATGGCAATTCCGGAGATGCGCTTCGGGTGATTCCAAAACCGACGGGCCTTTGCCAAGCCCCCCAACCGGGGGCATTAGGTGCTCAACCCCATCGCCCGGCGGGCCGCACCCCACAGCGCCGCCTTGGGATTGGTGATGACGTAGACCGGTATCTGCTTCAACAGCGGCGCCATGCGGCCCTTGTGAACGAAGGCCTTCATGAAGCTGCCTTCCCCGAGGGCCGGCATGATCCGCGGCGGCATCCCGCCGCCCAGGTAGACCCCCCCTGTGGCCATGACTTTCAGCGCCAGGTTGCCGGCTTCAGCGCCCAGGATGGTGACAAAGGTTTTGAGCGTGGCCTGGCAGAGGCGGCACGGCCGGCCGGGATCCAAGGCCGCCCGGACGATGACCGCGGTGGGGTCGTCGGCTGCGGCCAGCGCCTCGGCCAGCCAGTCCGGCTCCTGGGCCTGGCCGCTGGTCTTCAGAAAGTCATAGATGTTGGGCAGCCCGCTGCCGGAACAGACGCGCTCCCAGCTGACATGCCCAAAGCGCCGCTGAAGGTGGCCCAGCATGCCGGCTTCAAGCGCGTTGTTGGGGGCGAAATCGGCGTGCCCGCCTTCGGAGGGCTGGGCGTGGTAGCGGGCGCCGTCCCAGACCAGGAAGGCCTCTCCCAGGCCGGTGCCCGGGGCGATGACCGCAACGGCGCCGCCGGTGGCCGCCTGCCCCCGGTTCAGCACAACCCGGTCGGCCTCGCGTAGTGCCGGCACCGCGCCGGCGATGGCCTCCAGGTCGTTTAGCAGGTGTAAGGATGCCAGACCCAGGGCCTCGGCGAGCTGGGCCTCATCCATCACCCAGGGCAGGTTGGTGATTCTGGCCCGCCCCGCCACCACCGGCCCGGCCACGCCAAAGCCGGCGCATTCAATTTGGGCGTCGATTGCGGCGAGAAATTCACGGGCGAGCGCTTCCAGGCTGGGATATTGCCCACTGGCATAGGTTTCTTCCCGAAAAGGGGTTCGTACATCCGATCCGGGTGCAAAGACCGCCAAGTGGGTCTTGGTCCCGCCGATATCACCGGCCAGAAACATTTTATCCGATTTTGGCGCTGACATGACGGCTCCGGTCTCTCATCTTTCGGCCCCGGTCAGGGGTGCTGCGGGTTTGCAAACAACGGGCGCGCGAAACGCGGTGGCCGCATGCCCCCGAGACTGTCGGCGGAAAATCGTCTGCCCGTGTAAACTTTTTATCCTCATCGGCGTCCAAGAGGTCAAACAGGCGGCACGTGGTGCCTGTGAACCCAGAATAAAGGAGACCGTCATGAAACGAAAGCTCTTTGTTGCCGGCATCGCCCTGATCGGGTGTGTCCTTTTTCTGACCGGCACATCCTGGGCAGGCCAGGGGGGCGACGGATACCGCTCCCGGGATGGGGGGGCGTACCGCCAGGGGCGGCAAAGTCCCCCCTGCAATGGCTGCGGTTGGCAAACGGGCAGGGGAAAGTCCCACAAACCCGCTTGCCGCGCACATAAGCCGGGCCATCAGTGGCGGCATCACCCGAAAAGGCCCGTGGTGGTTAAAAAGCACGTCTATCACCACTACCCCGGCAGGGATTGTGGCGTGGACGGCGGCTACACCATCGCGGCCGCGTTGATGGACCAGGTCTTTGGTATTTACGTCGAAGTGCGTGGGAACCCCTGATGGCAGCCCCAAAGGAGGAAATGGGTCAGGTCGGGTGCGGGCCCGCTTAAGGTTTGCTGCGGATCTCGAATTTTTCCAGCTTGTGGATGCCGTAGAGGGTACCCGTGCGCAGATCGAGGTGGTGGGTCGTGATTTCAAGCCCCGATCCTTTGAGGCTCTCGAAGAGCAGGTCGTTTGGGCCGAGTTCGAAATGGTCCCGGCTGATGACGACAAAATCCCGGCCATAGGCCCGAAACAGAAGCGCGTCCCGATACCTGGCCTGCAGTTCCACCGCAAACCGCTGCATCAGGCGGTTTCCCTGCTCCCAGCCCTGCTGCCGGTTGAAGTCCGGCAGATTTTTGAGGTGGAAAATGTGCAGACAGTGATATGACGCCAAGACCTGGTCGTTTTGTAAAATGATCTGCAGGTAGTCCTCGTTGTAGAGACCGGTGAGCTTGTCGCTGAAAAAATAGGAGAAGCGGCGCTGCTCCATCTGGTTTTTGGGCAGCTGGTCGATGGCCTCCGGGATCTCCACATCTTTCAGGACCCCGAGGGCTGCGGCGACGATCTCGGGGTCAAACTGGCTGCCGCTTAGCGCCTTCATTTCCTGCAGGGCCTCGGCAACGGTCTTGCGGGGCTTGTAGATGCGGTTGGTGGTCATGGCGTCAAAGGCGTCGGCAACGACGATGATCCTGGAGAGCAAGGGGATCTCCTTGCCCCGCAGCCCGTCGGGGTAGCCCGCCCCGTCGTAGCGTTCATGGTGGTGGCGGATGATTTCGGCAAGCCCCTTGTACATGTTGATATTGGCCAGCATGGCATGCCCGGCGGAGGCATGCAGCTTGATCAGCCCGTAATCCAGCTCGGAAAGCTTGCCGGGCTTGAGGAGCACCGAATCGGGTGTGGCGATCTTGCCGATGTCGTGCAGGGTCGCGGCCTGCTGCAGGATGTTGATCTGATGGTCGTCAAGGCCCAGTTCCCGGGCCAGCAGGCGGCTGTAGGCGGCCACCCGGAGGGTGTGGCCGGCGGTGTAGGTATCCCGCTGATCGATCATTTCGGCAAAAGACCGGATCGTCTGCTCGTAATTCTCCGTGCGTTCCTGCTCCAGTCGGGACACCTTTTCACGCTGCCAGAAGGAGCTGACGGCAAAGCCGATGTCGCCCGCCAGTTCCTCCAGCATGACGAGCTCCTCCTGATCGAAGCCCTCCTTGCGCATGGTGTAGACGCTGAGGGCCCCGATGGCGCGGGAGTATCGGTCGGCGCGCAGGGGCAGGGCCGCCACCGCCTGAAAGCCGGTCGCCGCCGAGCGGTCAAGCCACGGGGTGACCGTCGTTTCCCCATCGCTCTGAACAATGACCACCGTTTGGTCGCTCAGCATGCAGCGGGCTGCGGGTGAGGACGAGAAGGGATCGGCGGGGTTGAAGGGATCGTAAGGCGGCGCCTCGGGAAAGCGGACCGAATCGTCGGCGGTGAAAACCCCATCCACCACGCCGTCCCGCAAGAGGCCGATCCAGCTGTAGCCGTAATGGCCGTGCTCGGACATGGTTTTGCAGGCCTGGTCCAGAAGGGTCTCCAGGTCCGTCGCCGAGAGGAGCAAACCGTTGATTTCGGCAACCGTTTCCATGATTTCCCGCAGGTAAAGCTCCCGGTCAAGGAGGGTGTTGATCCGTTGGGTGCGTTCGACGACCCTGGCCTCCAGGGTCCGGTTGAGCTCGTCGACCTCCCGTTTTTTGTACCGCAGCTTGCGGTTCAGGTGCAGGATATAAAGCGAGGCCGAGGAGATCAGGATGACCGCGCCGAGCAGCAGGCCGAGCTGGCGCCAGTAGCGCCGCAGCACGTCGGTCAAGGTGAACTGGCCGAAATCCGCGTAGGGTCCGATGCGCAGGTCGAGCAGGCAGTCATGCACCGGCTGATAGTTCAGAGGCACGGTCCAGCCGGCGCTCTTGCTGGCCCTGGCGGCGGGGTCGTCGGGATCCATGGCCAGCAGGGCGGCCGCCACCGCGCGCGCCAGATCGATGGGTGTATCCCGGGTGGCGGCCATGGGCCATTCCGGATACAGTTGGGTGCTGAGCCGGAAGGGGAACCCCGCGACGTGCCGCTCATCGATAATACGGAATTCGTTAAGTCTGATGCTGCCGGCGGCGGCCATCCGCTCCAGGGTGTCGCTGCGCACCGTACCGGCATCGACCATGCCCTTTCGTACCGCATAAACGACGGCGTCATGGGTGTTGCCGTATTCGAGGGTTGCAAAGAAGCGCAGCGGGTCGACGCCCAAGCGGAAGAGTTCGCGCCAGCACATGATCCAGCCGCCGAACGAGCGCGGCTCCACCGCCATGAACGCCTGGCCCCGCAGATCGGTGATTGCGCGCAGGTCCTGACGGTCGGCGCGGGCAAATATGACGCCGCCAAAGGTGGTGGTCTGCTGACCGGGAAGGTTCTGGTTGATCAGGGTGGCGATCCGGTTTACCCCGTAAAGCTTTTCAAGCTCCACATAGAATCCCGGATTGGCCAGGACAAAATCGATCTGCCGCTCCCGGACAGCGGCATGAATCTGGGTGAAATCAAGGGGCACTACCTGGAAACGACAGCCGACCAGCTTGGCACTGAGATAGTCGGCCGTGGGGGTCCACATCCCCACGTCCACCGCCGAGCCGCGCTTGGCGAGGACCCCGATCTTGACCTCCCGGGGCGTTTGGCTGTGGGCATTTCCCAGCAGGCCGGCAAAAACCAGGAGCAGCGAAAGAAAAAGGAGCACTCCCACACGCCTGAGCCCGGCCAGGAAAGGTCTGCGAGTCATGCGGCAGGGGGGGGTGAACCCAATGGCGCCTTTTCCGCCCGTTTGGGGATTTTTTTTTCCCGCGCTTTCCCGGTTGTTTCGGCGATGGGGTTGCGGCCCCCTGAGGGGTGTGGGTTGCATTCAACCGCTCCATCACTTGTGGGCGGCATCCGAACAGTGTGCAGGCCTGGACGGCCGGGGAGTGCCCGGTTGCCGAAAATGCCATCTTTACAGATCAGGATAAAGGGATTTTCCAGAAAAAACAATCCGGTCGTGTTCCGGCGCCTGCCGCGATGAGCGATCTAAAGTAGCCGCATATTTTTATGAAAAGCGAAGAGAGGAGTTTGGGGCAGGAATGAATGGGGTGTGTTTTCGGAAAACACACCCCATTCTGGCAGGCTATCCCCGGGCCGTAGGGCAAGGGTTGCAAAGGCCGGGCTGCTTCTTTACGTGATTAAAACAAGTATTGTGCGCTGAACTGAACCCGGTTCAGCTCACCGTCGTCGTCGTTTTCCAACTCCCGCTGACCCCACAAATACTCCAACCCCAGATTGACTTCGGGAATGGGGCTCCAAATGAGGTTGGTATGCACCGACTGAAACCGCTTGTTGACCTCGTCGCCCACCTCGTTGGTGTCGTTGTCGGCTTCGGCGTAGGCGTAAACCAGGCTCGAACGAAGATTGTCCAGCCAGAAATGGCGGTAGGCCACATAACCGCCCCACTGCTCCAGCGCTTCGAGATCCCCATCCTCATCTATGTATGCGTCTTCGAAATTGCTCCACATGTAGCGGCCGAGCGCATTGCCATAATTGAGCATAAAGCGGATGTCATCCTTGCCGAATGTCGGCACCACACCAGCGGCGCTGACAGCGCCGCCATAAACGCTGTCATCGGCGATGTCATTGTCGATCCGGAGTTCACGTCCCATCAAGGCCAGTGAGAATTTTCCGAAATCGCAGTTGTAGTTGATCCGACCGACGACATCCGGCACCCGTTCGGTATCATAGGAGGTGCTAACGCCCGTTCTGCCGTCGATGACCCAGGTTTCGGGATTTTCCGCAGCCAGTTGCAGGTTGCCCCAATCGAAAGGCTGGGTCCAGCGCACCTGGGCCTGGCGGACGAAAATCTCACCCGCCGGCCCGCCGAAATCCAGGGTTTCCGGCAGAACGCCGGCATTCATAAATGTGGACCAGTTCTGGCCGGCCATGAAATTGCCGAGTTCACCATAGGCATGCCGGACCCGCCAGCCGTCAGAGTTGGTCACCCTCTGGTTGCCGGAATAGCCATAGATGTCGCCTTCCACATGAATCTTCAGATCCCCCATGGCGGTCCCGGTTCTGGTTTTGAGGTACAGGCGGCTCTGCTTGGCGGTGAAGACCAGCTTTTCCGACGGCTCGTCCGCGCTCGGCCCGACATAGATCGACCGCGGATAGAAGAATCGATCAGAATCGCTGTTGCTGCCTGCGCCGACATCGCTGTAGACCGCATCCAACTTCACGTAACCTCCCAGGCGGACATCGGTGTCGATTCCCGGCAGACGGAAATTGAAGGTGCCGGGTCCCGCACCCCGGGTGACCATTTGGGCTTCCGCCTCCTTTGCCGCCGCGGCCTTCTGGGCCTCAAGCTCCGCAGCCTGCTGCGCCTCCACTGCCTTTTGGGCCTCCATTTCGGCGACCTTTTGTTGCAGAACCTCCAGTTGCTGCTTGAGCTCCTCCAGGGTGGTCGCATGGACTGCATAGACCGGCATGAAGCCCCACACGGTCATCAGCAAAAGCACCAGCCACCACACGCCCTTGGGTATCATCCTGCGCCCGTTCCTATCTACTTCTTTTCTCCTCATCGCAACGCTCCTTTCCTCTTCACCATTGAAAATGGCCTGGAAATTTTGCACTCCCAGGCAAGCAAATCCGCCACCTCAGCAGATTTTAACTTTTTCTAAAAATATTCTTAATATTTCGAACTGGAGGCAGCTCTTGGGGCTTTTTCAATCTTCTTTTCGAAGGTGCAACAGGCATGCAGCTTTCCCCCTGTCTGGCAGAGCAATAAACAGACCGAAGTACGATAATTTTTCCAAAGATTTCACGGGAAACGATGAGGCTTTAGGGTATTATGCAATTGGGCGACCAAAAATCGGATCTGGATTTGGATCGGCGGGGAGGATCTCTTCTTGCCCGATGGTGGTGAACATGTTAAGAATGTTAACACCTATGAGCTTTACAATTGAACAGTTTGAACCCCAGCGAGGGTGATAGTGGATCATTACTGGAAAATCGTGGTCGATACGATTCAAGACGGGGTCATGATCGTGAACGAAAAGGGGGTTGTCGTCTTCGTCAACCGGGCCTTTGAAGAGATGACCGGTTATGCCGAGCGGGAGATCGTGGGTCAGTCCTGCCATATGTGCAACTGCAGCGACTGCGAAATCGTTCGCAGCAAAGGCCGCCGCCACTGGTGCTCCATGTTTGAACAGGGGTTTTTGAGGAAACAGAGATGTCACCTGATCCGTAAGGACGGCAAGACCTTGAATGTCGTGAAAAATGCATCGGTTCTGAGGGATGCCGAAAATAACATTATCGGCGCCGTGGAAACCCTGACGGATGTTTCCGACCTGACCCAGAAAGAAATCCAGATCGAACGCTACCGCCGGGAGCTGGATGCCGCCGATCGCTTCCATGACTTGGTGGGCACATCGGCCGCCATGCGAAAAGTCTTTGATTTGATCGTAAACGCCGCCCACTCCGATGCACCGGTGATCATCTACGGGGAAAGCGGGACGGGCAAAGAAATGGTCGCCCGGGCGATCCATGCCGAAAGCCCGCGCAGCGGAAAGCCCTGCATCAAAGTCAACTGCGCCGCTCTTAACGACGCCCTTCTGGAGAGTGAGCTTTTTGGCCATGTCAAGGGGGCCTACACCGGTGCCTATTGCGACCGTCAGGGCCGATTCGAGGCCGCCCACCGGGGGAGCATCTTTCTGGATGAAATCGGCGAGTTGCCGATGCCCCACCAGGTCAAGCTCCTGCGCGTCCTGGAAGAAGGGGTGGTGGAGCGCGTGGGCGACCATCGCCAAATCAAGGTCGATGTGCGTCTGATCTCGGCCACCAACCGAAACCTCTCGCAACTGGTGTCCCGGGGGGAATTTCGGACCGACTTTTTTTATCGCATCAATGTCATCCCCATTCAGGTGCCTCCCCTGCGTGAGCGGGTCGAGGATATCCCCCTGCTGGCCAGATCTTTTTTCAACCGCATTCTCCTCAAGAGCGGAAAACAAATCCGGGGGATTTCAAGCCGGGCCATGGGTCAGCTCATGCAATACGGGTGGCCGGGCAACGTCCGGGAATTGAGAAGCGCCATGGAATTCGGCTTTGTCACCACCGACCAGGGGGGCGTCATCGGCCCTGAAAACCTTCCCCAGAACATCCGTTACAACGACAGCCGTGTTTCCGCCAAACCCGGCACTTCCCTCACCCTCAACACCCTCAAAAAACAGCGCTTGATCGAGGCCCTTCAGGATGCCGGGGGGAATCAATCCCAGGCCGCAAGGCTGCTGGGGATATCCCGCACCAGTGTCTGGAACCAATTGAGAAAGTACGAAATAACGCCCACCGATTTTCGCAACAAACCTTAGGCATTCAAATTGCTTCACCTGTGACTCGGGAGCGGTTTGAGTTACGCCTGATCTTCATCGGCCAAGACCGAAAAAGTCAGCGCGCCCTGACCCGGACCCTTTTCGGCCCAGTCGAATTTCGATCTCACCTTCCGCGCTCCCCGCGCTAAACCGAACGCTGGTTCTTCAGACCCGGGATTTTTTCCTTTGGGGATTCAAGTTCAGTTGATTCCGTTATCGTTCAGAAATTTCAAAAACGTGCAGCCGAGA
>JAJDNY010000025.1 GCA_022340425.1 Desulfobacteraceae bacterium
GGGAACCGGGCTACTGGAGCATGGTGCCCAACAGCCGGTGCTTCAAGTGCAAAAATGTCGAAAACCACCTGCAGATCGACCAAACCCGGATTCACCGCAAACTGATCAAAGGGATTGCCCAGCAGCCCTGCAAGGATTGCCACAGCCACGAAATGCGCAACGGGCAGAAATTCTACGAAAAGGTAACCGAAACCGAGACGGCTTCGGAGGTGCCGGTAAAGGGCTGACCACAACCGGCGGAGCGGCGCGATGGAGCTGGCGGTTCACGTGCGAAACCTCGATGGGCTGGCGCGGGCCGGCGACCTCCCCCACGGGTGGGTAACCGGCGAGGGGGGGCTTGGGGGTGTCAGCCGGGTCTATGTCGGAGACGAGTTCTGTTTTCACCGCCTGCCGGACCTCGCTGCCTTCAAAGCCTTGCTGCGGGCGGCCGATGCCCACGGCTACGGGCTGACGCTGCTGACCCCGGTCCTGACCGACCCGCAGATGGCGCGGGCTGCCCCGCTTTTTGCCCATCTCGGCGCCCGCCGGCCCGACACCGAGATCGTATTCAACGACTGGGGCGTGATGACGTTGCTGCGGGAGGAGTTTGGGCTCAAGAACCTGTCGGCGGGCCGTGTGCTCAACAAGGGCTTCAAGGACCCGCGGCTGGGGGATGCCGCGTCCATCGCCGCCATATCCCCCGAGGCCCGGGAACTGCTGAACTCAGGCACCTTTCACGATGCCGGGTTTCAGCGCAGGATGCAAGCGCTGCAGGTTCGGCGCCTGGAGTACGACCTGCCGCCTTACGCGGACGATTCCGGCATCGCCTGCGGCGCCCTGCCAACGGCCGTTTATTTCCCCTTCGGATGCGTCACCAGCGGCCGGGTGTGCTGGATGGCCGGCTTCGGCCGCCCGCTGCGAGAAAAGTTCGTCCCCGCCAAGGTCTGCGCGCGGCCCTGCAGCACGGTCGTACTGAAATTAACAAGCCCCGGGTTTGAACTTCCGGTTTTTCAAAACGGCAATACGGTTTTTTACCGATACGACAACACCAGGCTCTCCCGGCTGTTCGCCCAAGCCCGCTCGCAAGGCCTGCGGCTGGTCTACCAGGGGGAGGCCATGGGGATCCCATGAAGATCAATGCGCCGGTCAGCTCCCTTGGCGAGGTTGAAATGCTGCTGCATTTCGGGGCCGATGAGCTGTACTGCGGGGTCACGCCTCCCGAGTGGGAAATGCGCTACGGGGACCAGTGGTGGGTCAACCGCCGCAGCCCCGCGCAGGCCAACCTGACGGCATGGGAGGATCTGCTGCAGATCGTGGAGGCGGCCCACCGCGCCGGGGTGAAAGTCAGCACCACCCTCAACGCTGCCTTCTATCCCCGTGCCGGTCTGCCATTTCTGATGGAGCTGGCCCAAAAACTGGTCTCCGAGGCCCATGTCGACGCCCTGATCGTCAGCGATTTCAACCTGCTGCAAAAGCTCGGTCGCAGCCAGCTGCCGGTGAAGCTCCATCTGAGCAGCCTGGGAAGCTGCTTCAATTCCCGCACCGCCGAGTTTTACCGCGCCATGGGGGTCGACCGGATCATCCTGCCGCGCCAGCTCACCCTTTCCGAAATTCAGCGCCTGGTATCCGGGACGGCTGGGTCCATGGAATTCGAGGTCTTCGCCGTCAACGACGGCTGCTACTTCGAGGAGGGCTTCTGCCAGACTTCCCATGCGCTGGGGCCTTTCTGCCACAGCTCGTGGACGCCGGAGTTCTACGGTCCACCGGCCGGCGGCGGGGCCGGCGGCACGGACCTGGCCGGGGAAATGATGGCCCTGCGGCGCTACCTGTGGTTCCAGAACAACTGCGGCTGTTCCTGGCAGGAGGACGGGCTGCCCAACGGCCCATGCAGCCTCTGCTGGTTCGGTCATTTCCGGGACTGGGGGATCGAGGCGGTTAAAATCGTCGGCCGCGAGGCCTCGTTCGTGCGCAAGATGCGGAGCCTGCAGCTGGTCAAGGCCATCTTGGACGAGGTCGAGAGCGGGGCGGAACCGGAGGCGGTTGCGGCGCTGGCACGCGCCCTGCGAAAGACCCCCGAGCTCTGCGACAGCGGATACATGTGCTATTTCCGGGAAGATTGACGGTCTGGCCTGCCCCAAGACCTTCCAGCAACAAACCCGAATCCGGTTCAGGGCGGCGCATCCAAATGGACATCCCCATCACCCGTCACCTCAGCTACCTGGGAGGTTACCTCCGGCCGTTCAAGCGGATTCTGGTCTTTTCCTTCTGCCTGAGCATCCTCAGCACATTGCTGGGCATGATCCAACCCTTTTTCGCCAAACTATTGATCGACCGCATCCTGGTGGGCGGCAACGCGGGCCTGCTGGCGCCGCTGCTGATTTGTCTGGTGGGCCTGCTGATGGTGGGGTTTGCCGTCCGGGTGGGCAACAACTACATCTACACCCGTTATTCCGCCCGCCTGCTGTTCCGGATGCGCGAAGACCTCTTCGCCCATCTGCACCGGGTGCCGCTGCAGTTTTTCAGCCGCTCGCGGATCGGCGACATCTATTCGCGCATCGCCCAGGACATGGCCGAGGTCCAGGGGCTGGTGACCGACACCGTGCCCAATTACCTCTTCAACTTCCTCACCTGCCTGATCACCGCCGCGGTCCTGCTGTGGCTCAACTGGAAAATGGCGCTGATGAGCTTCGCCTGCCTGCCGCTTTCCCTCTTTATCATTCAGCGTCTGCGGCCCCGACTGGTGGCCCTGACCCGGGAAGTGACCGAGAGCAATGCCGACATTTCCCATTTTCTGCTGGAGTCTCTCGGTAGCCAGGGCCTGGTGCGGGCCTTTGGCGCGGAAGACCACGAGATCGGCAAGCTCGAGCGCAAGCAATCGCGTGTTCTCGCCCTGCTGCTGAAATATCAGGTCATCGGCGCGATCTCAGGCTCCCTGCACACCCTTTTCACCATCATCAACACCCTGGTGGTGTTCGGCTACGGCGGCCGCCTGGTGCTCTCCGGCTCACTGACCATCGGCAGCCTGGTGGCCTTCTCCATTTACCAGGGACGGGTTTTCGGCCCGCTTCAGGGGCTGCTGGACGGTTTTTTGGCCATGCAGAAATCCAAGGTCGCCCTGGCGCGGGTGCGCGAGATTCTCGACATTGAAACCGGCCCCAGGCAAAGCGGCGGGCGGGTCATCGACCCGGCCGACTTCAAGGGTGAAATCGCCTTCGAAAACGTGTCCTTCGCCTACGAGGCCGATGAGCCGGTGCTGCGGAACGTCTCGTTTCGGATTCCGGCCGGGCGCGTCACTGCCCTGATCGGGCCCAGCGGGGCGGGCAAAACCACCCTCTGCCATCTGATCCTGGGGCTTTTCAGCCCTACTTCGGGGCGTATTACGCTGGAGGGCATCGACCTGCGGGAGTTGGACGGCCGTTGGCTCAAGCGCCAGATCGCCCTGGTGTCCCAGGACACGTTTCTCTTTCACACCACGATCATGGAGAATATCCGCTACGCCCGGCCATCGGCCTCCGATGCCGAGGTCATTGCGGCGGCCCGCGCTGCCTGCATCCATGAATTTGTCGAGGGACTGCCGGAAGGCTACGCCACCCCGGTCGGTGATCGCGGCGTGCGGCTTTCGGGCGGGCAGAAACAGCGCATCAGCATCGCACGTTCCCTTTTGCTGGCGCCGCGGATTCTGATCCTGGACGAGGCGACGGCCTTTCTGGATGCCTCGGTGGAAAGCCGGTTGAAGGACACCCTCAATGCCCTGATGGCGGGAAAAACCATTCTGGTGATCAGCCACCGCATGTCCACCCTGCGGGGGGCCCACAAGGTGGTGATCCTGGACGCGGCCGGCCGGGTGGTCGCGGACGGGGCGCCGGAGGCTGCGACCCGACCGGGCCCGGGTGCTGCTGCCGCCAAGCCGGAGCCGGAACGCCGGAACTCCGGCCCTCTGGCCGGGATTTTCCCCGAAACCGTCGCCGGCAGCCGATAGAGACCTCGCCATGACGGTTGAAATCGCCCTCATCGACAGTGGCGTCAACCCGCAGCACCCCCACGTCAACGAGGTAGCCGGGGGCATTGCCTTCTTCCCGGCCGCCGACGGCGGCGTCGCGACCACCCCTGGTTTTCACGACACCATCGGCCACGGGACGGCGGTTGCCGGGATCATTCGCGAGCGGCTGCCCGCCGCCAGACTCTTTGCCCTCAAAATTTTTGGCGACACGCTGCGCGCCCCGGCAAAGCTGCTGGGCGCTGCGCTGGCCTGGGCCGTGGACCACCGGATCAAGGTGATTCACTTGAGCCTTGGGACCGCAAACCCCACCCACCGGTTGGCGCTGGAACGCGTCTGCCGGCAGGCCCACGATCGGCAACTGGTCGTGGTGGCCGCAGGCCGGGGTCCGGATGACGTCATCTGGCCTTCCACGCTGAAAACCGTTGTCGGCGTTTTCTGGGACTCGGCCTGCGCCCCTGGTCGCATCTCGTATCATCCCGGACGGCCGATCGCCTTCGGCGCCCACGGGTGGCCGCGGGCCCTGCCGGGGCTGCCCCAGGAACGCAACTTCCGGGGCCACAGCTTCGCCGCCGCCCGCGTGACTGCCGAGGTGGCGCGGCTGCTGGCGGACAACCCCGGCGGCGGCCCGGATTGGGTGCGCCTGCAGTTGATCCGGGCGGCCGGTGGTTAGAGGCCGCGTCAAGAGCACCCAATTCTGCCTATCCGTAAGGGGAATTTAAGAATTTAAGGGACATTCTATATTCCCCCTGTCAACAAAAAATGTAACTTTGAATAATCAGTAGGTTACAATTCTACGCGTAGACAGCAAACACTTCTCCTGTCGGATTTAGGGAGTCGGCGAGTCACTCTCCGGTCGGCGAACTCATA
>JAJDNY010000026.1 GCA_022340425.1 Desulfobacteraceae bacterium
TATGAGTTCGCCGACCGGAGAGTGACTCGCCGACTCCCTAAATCCGACAGGAGAAGTGTTTGCTGTCTACGCGTAGAATTGTAACCTACTGATTATTCAAAGTTACATTTTTTGTTGACAGGGGGAATATAGAATGTCCCTATATCCGCGTCGGGAAAAAATTTGATACCGATGAAAAAGACCCTGCTATACAGGCTGTTTGGCCTGGGTAAGATCCCCAGGCAACTGCTACCCATGATCGAGTCCGAGGGGATCGTCGTTGCGGATGAGGGGATCGGCGGGTGGTTCATCGCGAAGCATGTCAACGGTCCGGGCAGGCGTTACCGAAAGCGCGCCGAGGGGTTTTCGGGATGTTTGGTGGTCACGAAGAAGCGGATCCTGTGCTACACGTATGGCAAACGGCAAATCAATATTTCCGTTGATGACCCGAGGGTGTCCGAACTCCAGGTCACCCTTCCAAAAGCCGAAACCCTCTCCATCGCCTTCGAGTCCTCCGTCTTTCGGGAAGACTGGCGCGGGGTGATGGAGTTTCGATTCAACACCGAACGGGCGCAGCTTTTCCATGACGTTCTCAAATCCATATGTACCCGAAGCAGCGTATCTGAACCCCTGAAGCGTGCCGGTGATCTTTAGTGCCGGTGGGCCCTTCCCAAAACGCGAGGTTTGCCGGAAAGGGTGGTGTAAATTGAAAATGACGCTGGAGATTTACGCCGGTTCGGGTTCGCTGCGGGCAGTGGTCAGTGGTGAGTTCTCATTGGATGAGGCCAAGAGCATCTTTCTGGAGATTCTGGATGTCGTGGCCCAACAAAGGGCCGAAAAGGTTCTCATCGATGGACGCGAACTCAAGGGAGAGCCCAAAACCATCGAACGCTTTCTTTACGGCAGTTTTGCGGCCCATGCCGTTACGACCCACCCGAAACGCGCCCCCCGTGCCTCGCAGTTTGCTTACCTTCTTCGGGAGCCGGTGCTTGACCCGCGGCGCTTCGGCGAAACCGTCGCGGTGAATCGGGGGATGTGGGTGAAGTCATTTGACAATCCCGACGCCGCGCGAAAATGGCTCGGGTGGGGGGCGGCCGACCCGGCGCCCGAAGGCCAGACGTGAGAGCCCCTGATCCCCAGCCCTGGACCGCCTTTGAGGAAAGGCCTGTCCTTTTTGATTCCAAAGTCTTTCATAGGAGCCACCTGATGGGATGGCAGGATCGCGGAGGCGCGCTGTGGCCGTTCTCTACCCGGTGATACTGCCGGTCACGGCGGCCAACCGCGGCCTCAAGGGGCCGGAGAAGGTGCGGCACCTCAGCGCCCGGGCGCGCCAGGCGCTGGCGCTCTCCGCCGCCCGCAGCGGGGTCGCGCTGCCCCGTCTGCCCAAGGACGAGCGCGGCGCCCCGCTGCCGGTCAACGGGGTCTACTGGTCCATCAGCCACAAATCCGATTACGTGGCCGGGGTGATCGGTCCGGATCCGGTGGGCATCGACCTCGAGAAAATTCGAACCTTTTCGGAGGGGGTGCGCCGCAAGATCGCCGACGAGGCGGAGTGGGCGCTTTCCGGGGAGGTTCCCGAACGGCGTTTTTTTCGCTTCTGGACGGCCAAGGAGGCCGTACTCAAGGCCGCCGGCACCGGCCTGAGCGAACTGTCGCGCTGCCGGGTGCAGTCGGTTCCCGACGGCCGCCGGGTGATGCTGTCCTTCAGGGGCGTCCCGGTGGCGGTGGCGCACTTCTTCTTCGACCAGCACGTGGCCGCCGTGGTGCAAAACGCCCACCGGGTCGCGTGGGCGCTGCTCGGGGGGGAAGACCCCGGCGCCTGAGGGGCCCGGCCCCAAAACCCGCGTCCTGGGTCGGGTGCGCACTGGTGGCTGCCGTCGCGGGCGGTGCCGGGCGGCAAAAACGAAACGGCCGCGGGCAAAGGCCGGCGGCCGTGCGTGAAAGGCTGTTGTGGGGGGCGGCAAAGCGGCGCGCATCAACTCCGGCCGTCGCCGGTCTCACCCCTTGGAGGCGCCCGCTGCGGCTTCAAACCCCAGGTCGAAGGCCTTGAGGTTGGTTTCCAAGAAGGCTTTGCGGGTGCGCGTGCGGATGGCGGTTTTGACGTTTTCGGTGGTCAGGGGCAGGGCGTTTTCATGCAGCAGGGCGCCCAGCAGCACCATGTTGACCGCCATCACGCTGCCCGCCTGCTTGGCGAGCGTCGTGGCGTCGAAGGCCACCAGCTTGCGGACCTTGGCCCGCAGCAGCTTCTGGATCTGCCCCAGCCCCGGGTAGGTGCCCCGGCCGATGGTGACCGTAAACGGCGTCAACGGGCTGAGATTGGTGATGGCCAGGCTGTCGGCGTTGCACTTTTGCAGGGCCCGCAGGGTTTCGGCGGGTTCAAAGCCCAGCAGGATGTCGGCCTCGCCGTCGGAAATGATCGGGCTGCAGGCGTCGCCGAAAACCATGGCCGACTCCACCACGCCGCCCCGCTGGGCCATGCCGTGAATTTCGCTCATGCGCACCGGCACCCCCGAGAGCAGCGCCGCCTCGCCCAGCACCCGCGAAGCCAGCAGGTTGCCTTGCCCGCCAACCGCCACAATGATTAACCGTTTCGCTTCCATCTGGACCATCCTGTCGTCTTTCTGCGGGAGCACCTTTCCCCGTCTGCGGTTCGTAGGATCACTGGTTCGGAAATTCGCCGCCCACCCGGCGCCGCGGCCCCTCAGCCTTGGGCTTTGATGGGGCGGATGGCATTTTCCGGACAGATCTGGGCGCAGACCGAGCAGCCGGCGCACAGGTCGGGGTCGATTTTGACCCGGCCGTCCTGGAGGTAAAAGGCGAAGCAGGCCAGGTCGTCGATGCAGTCGCGGTGATTCTTGCACGCCTCCGAGACGTAGAAGGCCCGGCCGCGGGCCTTGTTGAGGCTTTTGGCGTAAAGCGTGCACAGCTCCTGGCTGATAACCACCGAAACCCCTTCGAATTCCAGGGCTTCACGGATCGCCGCAATGCTCTTTTTGGTGTTGTAGGGCCGGATGGTGGTGACGTACTGGACGCCCAGGGCTTTGACCACCGCCTCGATGGACACCCGCCCGTGGCCTTCGATCCCCAACTCGTGCATGTCCACCCCGGGATGGGGCTGGTGGCCGGTCATCGCCGTGGTGCCGTTGTCCAGGATCACCAGGGTGAAATTGTGGTTGTTGAAGACGGCGTTGACCAGGCCGGCGATGCCGGAGTGGAAAAAGGTCGAGTCCCCGATGAAGGCCAGCACCTTCTGGTCCGTCACCTGGGCGAAGCCGCCGGCGGTGCCCACCGAAGAGCCCATGCAGATCAGAAAGTCGCCCATCAAGAGGGGCGGCAGGAACCCCAGGGTGTAGCAGCCGATATCGGTGGGGTGGATGGTGTCCAGCCCCTCGGTGGCCTTTTTGACGGCGTAGAAGGTCGCCCGGTGGGAGCAGCCGGCGCACAAGGTCGGCGGCCGCTGGGGAATCTCGGGCAGGTCGCTCAGGTCGGGGATCGCCGGGGGGCTGTAGGGCACCTCGAAATAGGCGGCGACCACCTTCTTGACCATGGCGGGGTCGAATTCGTAGAGGCGCGAAAAAAGCCCCGGCCCCTTGCCCCGAATCGGCAGCATCAGGCCGGCTTCCTGGGCGTAGGCCTTGAACGTTTCCTCCATGAAGGGTTCGCCCTCCTCGACCACCAGGACGCGGCTGCACGCCTTGAGAAACCCCGTGACCAGCCCGGCGGGCAGGGGGTGGGAGAAGCCGATCCGCAGGACCCGGACGCGGTCCCGGACGCCCAGGTCCTGGAGGGCGTCGCAGACGTAGCTGTGGCTGACGCCGTTGCAGACGATCCCCCAGTCGCCGCCCCCGGAGGTGAAATTGAAGGGGCTTTGGGCGGCCAGCTTCTCGGCGGCCTCCAGGCGCTCCAGCAGGCGCGCGTGCAGCTTGCGGGCCACTACCGGCACCGGCACATAGTTGAGTGGGTCCTTGACGAAGCCTCCCTTGGGGCGGCGGGCCTTGAGGGGGCCAGTGGTCACCACCGCGGTGGAGTGGTTGATGCGCGTGGTGGTCCGGAAAAGAACCGGCTGCTGGAGTTCTTCGGAGAGCTCGAAGGCGTAGGCAGTCATCTCCTTGGCCTCGGCCACCGACGACGGCTCCAGCATCGGCAGTCCCGCCAGGCGGCCGTAATAGCGGTTGTCCTGCTCGTTTTGGCTGGAGAACATGAAGGGGTCGTCGGCCGTGACGATCACCATGCCGGCCTTGACGCCCACATAGGCCAGGGTCATCAGGGGGTCCGCGGCGACGTTGAGCCCGACGTGCTTCATGATGCACATGCTGCGTACGCCGGCATTGGCCGCCGCCGCCGCCACCTCCATGGCGACCTTCTCGTTGGTGCTGTACTCGAAGTAAAGATCGGTTTCACGGGCGATCTGAAAGAAATTGGCGGATATTTCCGACGACGGGGTGCCCGGGTAGGTGCTGGCGAAGGCGACGCCGGCCTCCAGCGCCCCGCGGGCGATGGCCTCGTTGCCCAGCAGTAGCATTTCCAGGCCGGCCTGATCGGTCAAAAGTTTGTGCATCGCAGGGTTCCTCGTGAATTGGGCGCTCTGGGTTGCTGGCGGCCGGCCGCGGCCCGCAAAGCCGGGGCCGGTGTTCCGGCCCGCCGCCGTCGGCGCTTCGCCGGGTCCCGCCCGGGTGGATTTTCGCGGCCGGCTGGAGACCGCGGCGGCGCATGCGCCGGAAAAAATCGCCGGCCTTAATTCAAAAGGCCGGCGGGGCGCAGGGCGGCTGCGGCCCTGCCTCGGCCACCCCTATATAACAGGCCTCTCAAGGCTGTAAAGGGTTTTCTTGCCGCTGCATCCTGTTGAAAAGACTTTACAAAAAAGGCCCCATGATTTATAACGATAGCCAATTCGGCTGGGTTTCGGACGGCCTTCCAAAGGGCCGTATCCAACAGAAAATACTACAATTAATATAAAGGCAAGCAAAACGTGCCCCCTCCGATCACGCTGGTTATTGCTACCCGCAACAAGGGAAAATGCGCCGAAATTCGCGAACTCCTGGAAGGCTACCCCGTCACCATAAAAGACCTCACCGACTTCGGGCCGATTCCCGCGGTAGTCGAAGACGGTCTGAGCTTCGATGAGAATGCCTACAAGAAGGCCAGCTTCACCGCCCGGGTGCTGGGGCTGCCGGCCCTGGCCGACGACTCGGGCTTGGTGGTGGCCGCGCTGGGAGGCGCCCCCGGGGTGGTCTCGGCGCGCTATGCCGGCCCCGGGGCCTCGGACGCGGAGCGCTGCCGGCGGGTGCTGGCCGAAATGTTCGGAAAGACGGATCGCCGCGCCGCCTTCGAGTGCGTGATTTCTGTGGCGGTGCCGACGGGGGCGGCGTTGACCTACGAAGGGCGCTGTGAAGGCCTGATCACCGAAGAGCCGGTGGGCGAAAACGGATTCGGCTACGACCCGATTTTCTACTACCCCCCGCTGAAAAAGACCTTCGCCCAGCTGAGCCGCGAGGAGAAAAGCCGCGTCAGTCACCGCGGCAAGGCCCTGGGCGAACTCCGCAGCGAGTTCGGCAAGGTGCTGATCTGGATCCGGCAGCAATTTCAGGTGGATGAGAAATTCATCTGCAGCAGGGATGATTGAGATGCGCTGCCGGGCTGCAAGGGGGCGCCGGTCCAATTGCACGGCGGCAGCAGCCCTGCACACCGGCCGCGGCGTCTCCCCGGCGGTGGGTCTGCGCCACCGGCCGGCGGCCCCCCACGGACCTCCCCGCCGGCACCCTCGGGCGCGATTTCCCAATGGCCCGCATCCGGCTTCTCTTGTGGACCGATATGATAACAGCTCTCCAATCCGAAGGTGACATCATGGAACTTAAAGAAGCGTTGGACCAGGTTGTGGTGGGGCACGCGCGGGTGGCGCGCAATCTCGATCGTGAGGCCGCCATCCAGGCGGCGGTCGACTGCCGGGAGGCCCTGGTGGCCGCCAGCGGTTGCCTGGCCACCTGGACGCCGGTGGAGTCCACCGGGCGCGCGCCCCAGGACACGGTGATCGTGCGGCGCCCCGAATCCGAGGCCAACATCGATTGGGATTCGCCCAACAACCTGCCCCTGGACCCCGAAACCTTCGGTATGCTCTGGCAGGACGCCCTGGAGGTCCTTGGCCGCAAGGAGCGGATTTTCGTGACCGACCGGGTGGTGGGCGCCGCCGCCAACTATGCGCTTCCCGTCCAGACGGTTTCCGATCACGCCCTGACGAGCCTCTTCACCCTCAACATGTTTCGGCCGGCACCGCCCGACCTGCAGGCCAGCTGTTTTGCCCAGCGGGGTTTCACCCTGCTGGTGCTGCCCTACGACAAGATCGACACGCGCCGCTACCACGGGCGCCTGCGCCGGCTGCCGGACGGCAAGACCTCGAATCTGGTCATCGCCATGGATTTTGATCGGCGCCTGGGCCTGGTTTACGGCTCGGCCTACGGCGGCAGCGTCAAAAAACTGATCTTCACCGTGATGAACTACTATCTGCCCTTCGAGGACATTCTGCCGATCCATTGCAGCGCCAACGAAAACGAGCGCGGCGAACTGGCGCTTTTCCTGGGGCTGTCCGGCACCGGCAAGACCACCCTCTCGGCCGACGCCAGCCGCGCCCTGCTGGGCGACGATGAGCACGGCTGGAGTGAAAACGGCATCGCCAACTTCGAAAACGGCTGTTATGCCAAGCTGATCGATCTCAACCCCGAAAAGGAGCCCGAGATCTACCGGGCCGTGTTTCACCAGGACGACTACCGCCGGCACGGGGCGATCGTCGAAAATGCGATGATGTACCCCGACGGCAGCTTCGACCTTTGCGACGACCGCCTGACGCCCAACAGTCGCGCCTCATATCCCCTGACGTTTCTCGCCAACATCAAGGCCGACTCCACCGGCGCGCACCCGCGCACCATCCTCTTTCTGACCGCCGATGCCAACGGCGTGCTGCCGCCGATTTCGCGGCTCAACCGCGAACAGGCGATGCTCTGGTTTCTGATGGGCTACACCAGCAAGCTGGCCGGCACCGAAACCGGCGTCGTCGACCCGGTGTCGACCTTCTCGCGCTTTTTCGGTCAGCCCTTCATGCCCTGTCTGCCGCGCATGTATGCCGAGCTGCTGGGTCGCAAGCTGGACACCCACAAAACCCAGGTCTACCTGGTCAACACCGGCTGGAGCGGGGGGCCGTACGGGGTCGGAAAACGGATGGACATCACGTTGACCCGGGCGATGGTCAACGCCTGCCTGGACGGCAAGCTGAGCAACGTGGCGTTCAAGCCCGAGGGACTCTTCCACCTGGACATTCCGGTGACCTGCCCGGGCGTGCCCGACGAGATCCTGGTTCCCGAGAACACCTGGACCGATAAAGGCGCCTATGGGGAGCGGGCCCGCAAACTGGCCCGGGAGTTCAGCGAGCGCTTCGACAAGGCCTACGGGGACAAAAATATCGACGCCGCCGTGCGGGCCCAGTGCCCGGGAAAATAGCCCCCTGCGCGCCGAAGGCCGTCCCGGCCTCCGGGCCCGTCAGCCGGGGTCTCCGGCAGCGGCTTTGACCGCCATCGGGCACCCCGCCGGCGGGGGGGCCCTGCGCCCGGGCCGCCGCGGAGGCCTCACGTGAGCGCCGACAGCTTTAAAAGCACCCTCAGGGTTTTTTTCAGCGGCCGCATGGTGGTGGCGTTCATGATGGGGCTGGCCTCTGGCCTGCCGCTATTGCTGACCATTTCGGTGCTGCAGGCCTGGATGAAGGAGGAGGGGGTCGATCTGGCCGTCATCGGATTGATGGCCCTGGTGGGCCTGCCCTACACCCTCAAGTTCCTGTGGGCGCCGGTCTTGGACCGCTTCAGCCTGCCGCGACTGGGGCGGCGGCGGGGCTGGCTGCTGGTTTTCCAAGCGGCGCTGATCGTCGCCATCGCCGGCCTCGGGCTGACGGACCCCCGCCAAAACCCGGCCGGGGTGGCCCTGGTGGCCTTTCTGGTGACCTTTTTCAGCGCCTCCCAGGACATCGTCATCGACGCCTACCGGCGGGAGGACCTGCCCGACCGGGAGTTGGGGCTGGGGTCCTCGCTTTACATCAACGGCTACCGGTTGGGGATGCTGCTGGCCTCCGGCGGCGGGTTGATCCTGGCCGAGTTTATCCCCTTCTCGCTGGTCTATGCCATCATGGCGGCCTGCCTCCTGCCGGGGGTGCTCACCACCGTGCTGGCGCCGGAGCCCCAGGCGGCGGCCGGTACGCCCCGGAGTCTGCGGGAAGCGGTGGTGGCCCCCTTGGTGGAGTATTTCAGGCGGCCGGAGGCCGTCTGGATCCTGGCGTTTATCCTGCTCTACAAAATCGGGGACACCATGGCCAGCGCCATGTCCGTCCCTTTTTACCTGGAGATCGGGTTTGCCAAGGCCGAGATCGGGGCCGTGGTCAAACTCTTCGGTTTTTGGGCCACCGTCGCCGGCTCCCTGGTCGGCGGGGTGCTCATGCTGCGCCTGGGCATTCACCGCAGCCTGTGGCTCTTCGGGGTTCTGCAGGCGCTCTCCACGGCCTGTTTCGCCCTGCTGGCGCGGATCGGCTACAGCCTGCCGGCCCTCTCGGGGGTCATCGCCTTTGAAAACCTCAGCGGCGGCATGGGCACCGCCGCTTACGCGGCCTTTATGGCCAGCATCACCAACAAACGCTTCACCGCCACCCAGTATGCCCTGTTGACCAGCCTGATGGGCATTCCGCGGGTCTTGGCCGCAGCCCCCACCGGGTTTCTGGCGCAGCGGATCGGCTGGGAGCTGTTTTTCATTTTCTGTACCCTGGCGGCGCTGCCGGGGCTGCTGTTGTTGCGGCGGTTTGCCGCCTGGGAAAACCCCTGAAGGTCTTTACCGGCGGCCGGAGGGGGCTTCGGCAACCATCGTGATTTGCTGTCAACGTATGGAAAAGGAGAGAGTAGATTATGGAAAATTTGATGGACAAAGCATATGCACTGCTGACGTTTTACGGCCTCAAGGTGATCGCCGCGATCGTCATTCTGATTATCGGGCGCTGGGCGGCCAAAGCCATCGAAAAACTGGTCGTGCGGGTGATGAGCGGGCGCAAGGTGGACCCCACCATCACCAACTTTACCGGCAACCTGACCTACATCGCGCTGCTCGCCTTTGTGGTGTTGGCGGCCCTCGGGCAGTTGGGGATTCAAACCACCTCCTTCATCGCGATCCTCGGCGCTGCCGGTCTGGCCATCGGTCTTGCCCTGCAGGGGTCGCTTGCCAATTTCGCGGCCGGTTTTCTGCTGATCATTTTTCACCCCTTCAAAGTCGGGGACGTCATCGAGGGCGCGGGCGTCGTCGGGGTCGTCGAGAAGATCCAGATCTTCACCACCCAGCTGTTGACCCCCGACAATAGAACCATCATCATCCCCAACGCCAAGCTGACCGCCGACAACATCGTCAACTGGTCGGTCAAGGGCACCCGCCGGGTGGACCTGGAGGTGGGTATCGGTTACGGCGACGACATCGACAAAGCGCGCGATATCCTGACCGCGATCGTGGACGAGGACAATCGGATTCTGAAGGACCCGGCGCCCACCATCGCGGTTTCGGCGCTGGGCGATTCCAGCGTCAACTTCGTGGTGCGCCCCTGGGTTATGGCTGCCGATTACTGGGGGGTGTATTTCGACCTCACCGAAAAGATCAAGAAGCGCTTTGACGCCGAGGGGATCTCGATTCCCTTTCCCCAGCGCGATGTCCACATCTACCAGCACGGCGAGGCGCCGGCCGTCTAAGCGGCGGCATGTTGCAAATGAGCCCCGGGAGCCGTGCCTGGCTTGCAGGCGAAAATCTCCTGCGCAGATTGGCGGCCCACCGGGCGGGTTTCGGGCGCCGGCCCCTATCCGGCGGCGGCGGCCAGTCGGCGGGTTCCCGGGCGATCGCGGCTGATCACGATCCCGATGAAGACCAGGGCCGAGGCGGCGATCTGGGGCGGGGTGAAGGTTTCCCCCAGCACTAGCCAGCCGAGAAAGATCGAGAAGACCGGGATCAGGTTGACGAAGGCCGACGCCTGGCTGGCGGGAATCCGGCTGGCGCCGAAGTTGTAGAGCCCGTAGGCCCCCAGGGTGATGAAAACCCCGAGGTAGACCACGGCGAAGGCCGACAGGGGCTCGAAGCTGGTGGGCAGCCGGGTGCCCGGCAGAAAGAGCAGCGGCAGGTAGAACAAGCCGCCCACCGCCGCCTGCATGCCGGTGATGAAGAGCGCCGAAAGCCGCTCCGCCAGATACTTCATGGTCACCATGTAGCCGGTGGCGCAGACCATGGCGAGAAATTCGAAAAAATTCCCCAGGGCCGGGTTGGGCGCCTCGGCCGTGGCGTCGCCCTCGAGGCTCAACCAGCAGGCGCCTGCAATCGCCACGAGGAACCCGACAATCGTACGCCGGCTGATCCTCTCCTTCAGAAAAAGGCCCGCGGCGACGGCCACCAGCAGGGGCAAAATGGCCGTGATCAGCCCGGCCTGGGAGGCCGTTGTGTTCTGCAGCGCTTTGGCCTCGAAAATGAAGTAGAGGCACGGTTCGCAGAGGCACATGAAGACGATGAACTTCAAATCGCCCCGGCGCAGCTGGATGTGGCCCATGCGCCGCACCAGAAACCCGAAGCAGAGGGTGGCGATGGCCATGCGGCCGAAGATGACCACCATCGGGTCATAGTGCCGGAAGGCGATTTTAAGGGCGATAAACGAACTGGACCACAGCAGCACGGCCAGCACGATGGCCGCCACCGGCGCCCAGGCGCGTGATGAAGAAAGCACGGACGTCTCCCCGCAAGCATTTGGGTGGGTCTGAAGGGCTTTATTGGTCTTGGGGTTTGTGAGCGGACTCTTGACCGCCATGAAGATGCCGGGAAGAGACCGGGCTTTGCCCAGCCGGCTTCCGGCGGCGGGAGTTGGCCCCAAAAGGGCCGCCACGGCCCTGAGCTTCCCGCATGCAGCAGCCTGATAACACTTTTGCCGGCGGTTGAGAATGAAAATCAGACAAAAAAACGGCCACCGCCGGAAGTCTCGCCCCTGGTTGGCGCTGCTGGCGGCCGGCCTGCTTTGCTTGGCATCGGCCGGCTGCGGGGGGCGCCACTGGATCGCGGCCGAGAACGCCGGCTGCCAGCTATTCGACAGCCACCCGGAGGCCGGCCAGCGCCTGCAGTGGGACGGCGCCTGCCAAGATGGCCGCGCCGAGGGCTGGGGTCTCCTGCGGGTCTTTCAGGACGGCGCCCTGCGGTACCGCATCGAGGGCAACATGGATCAGGGACGTCTGGACGGCGGGGTGCGTTTCGGCATCTACCGTGAAGGTCGGCTGGTCAGCGAATACGAAGAAAAATGGCTCCAGGGCCAGCGCCGCGAGCGGGTTCGCAACCTCACCCTGGAGAGCCGGCTGGCCGGGATCGACGATGCCCGCGGCTACCTGCTGGCGCTGAAGCGGTTTCAGCAGTCCCATCCCGATGCCTGGCTGGATGCCCTGCACCACGCGCTCAGCGCCCGCACCGTTTTTGCGGCCCGGGAGATCGCGGTCAGCGAAGGCCCTCCGGACGTCGCGGCGCCCCGCCGGGGCAAGGTCCTGCAGCACGAGCTGCTCTTTAAAATTTTCGACGGCAGTAGCACCCCCGCCTTCCGTTACTACACCCTCTATCGCCATCGCCCGTCGGCCCTCAGGGACCTGGCATCGGGCAATTATGAACCCGGCGGGCGGCAGTTTTCAATCTCACAACCCGCCGACGCCCTCCTGACCGAGAACCCGCCGGATGCCCTGCCGGAGCGCTATGCGCCGCTGCAGGCGGTTTCAGACGCGCCGCTGACCTTCCTTGGCGAAACACCCCCCGGCCACTGGCACCCACTGCGCCGGCAGGTTGCAGCGCCGCCTCCCCGGAGCAGCGACCCCGCTGCCGAGCCCTGACGGCCTCCCGGTCCGGGTCGACCTTCAACCCGGGCGCAATCGCCGGATTGGCTCAGCACCTGCCCGACCTTGGGCCGTCATGGACCGCACGGCCCCCATTTGGGCTTGACGATAAGGGTTGTGGTCTATTAAAATTATTAAAATAATTGACCATATTCCGAAGCCGCCGGCGGCCGGCACCCCCCGGGGCCGCAACCCGTGGCGTGGGGCAGGGGGGGCGTGATGGGCTATGTGGCGGCGGCAGACGGTTTGGGCGGGCTTCGCTGGCCCCGACTGACCCCCGGAAGGCTCCTCAGAAGATACAAACGTTTTTTGGCGGATGTGGCGCTGGAAAATGGCACGACGGTCACCGCCCACTGCCCCAACTCGGGCGCCATGACCGGCTGCTGTGAGCCGGGGCGGCGGGTTTACCTCTCGTGGCACGCCGATCCCCGGCGCAAACTCGCCTATACCTGGGAGATGATCGCCATGCCCGGCTCCCTGGTGGGGGTCAACACCCTGGTCCCCAACCGCCTGGTGGCCCGGGCGCTGGCCGACGGGGAGGTGCCGGCTCTCCAGGGGTATGCCGAGCTCAAGCGGGAGGTCCGGGTCGGTGAGCACTCACGCATCGACCTGCGGCTCTCCGGCGCCGGCCACGCCCCGTGTTTTGTGGAGATCAAAAACTGCACCCTGGTCTCAGACGGCCAGGCGCTCTTTCCGGATGCGGTCACCGCCCGCGGCCGCAGGCACCTGGTTGAGCTGCAGCAGTTGGCTGGCCAGGGGTGTCGGTGCCTGATGTTTTTTGTGATCCAACGGATGGACGCCGGGGTGTTCCGGCCGGCGGACCGGATCGACCCGGCCTACGGGGAGAGTCTGCGCCGGGCCGTGCAAAGCGGCGTTGAAATACTGGCCTGGGACGTCAAAATCGACCTGGGCGCCATCCGCCTCAACCGCGAGATCCCATGCCGGTTGTGAGGGCCCCGGCAAAAAATAATTGCACATCTTGCTTGTCTTTTGGCCCGTCCTGGGCGTTACATCCGCCGGCACATATCTCGATATGCGCCGACGGATGTGCCTTGATGACGAACCAAAATCCGTCGCCATATTGTGGAATTATTTCTTACCGCGACCCTGAACGCCGGCGCCCCAGGAAAGGACGGACAGCGATTTGGCTCTGCAACCCCTGAACGTCACACCGGAAAATCTCGCCCGCATTCTGGACAACCTTAAAGAGGGCATCATCGCCCACGATCTGGAGCGGCGGATTCTTTTTTTCAACCGGGAAGCCGAGCGCATCACGGGCTATCGCCGGACGGAGGTTCTGGGAAAGGACTGCCACGACGCCTTCGGTGCGCCCTTTTGCGGCGAGCACTGCCGCTTTTGCGGTCCGCCGCCAAAGCCTCACCCGGATCAAAACGGCTATCTGCTCACCATCACGTCCAAAAGCGGGGAGCGCCACCGCATCGAGATGACCCAGACGATGATGACCGAAGCCGGGGGGCGGGCCTTCGGGGTCCTGGCCGCCTTCCGGGACCTCTCCGACCTGGCATGCCTCGGGGTCCAGGCCGAAAAACTGACCTCCTTTGCCAACATCATCGGCCGCAGCAACAAGATGCTGCGGATCTACCAGCAAATCCGCAACGTGGCCGACTACGACTACCCGGTCAACATTTCGGGCGAGACGGGCACCGGCAAGGAACTCGTGGCGTCGGCGATTCACAGCGAAAGCTGCCGCGGCGGCGCCCCGTTTGTGCCCATCAACTGCGGGGCGCTGCCGGAGAGCTTGATTGAAAGCGAGCTTTTCGGCCACGTCAAGGGGGCTTTTTCAGGCGCCATCCGCGATAAGAAGGGACGCTTCGAGCTGGCCGACGGCGGCAGCGTTTTTCTGGATGAGGTGGCCGAGCTCTCCAAGCACATGCAGGTGCGCCTGCTGCGCTTTCTGCAGGCGGGAACCTTCGAAAAGGTGGGCGGTGAGAAAACCTCGCACGTCAATGTGCGCATCATCTGCGCCACCAACAAGAACCTCAAACAGGAGGTCAAACGGGGCCGCTTCCGCGACGACCTCTTCTATCGCCTCAACGTGATTCCCATTCATCTGCCGCCCCTGCGGGAGCGTCAAAACGACATTCCGCTTTTGGTGGAGCACTTTCTGCAACAGGCTGCCGAGCGCTACGGCCGCGAGTCGCTCAAGGTCTCAAACGAGGCCCTGGCGCTGATGGCGGCCTACCGCTGGCCCGGCAATGTGCGCGAGCTCCAGAACGCCATCCAGTTTGCATTCGTCCGTTGCACCGGCCCGGTGATCCGACCCTACGACCTGCCGCTGGAGATCCGCGAGTTTCAGTCGACCGCTCTCAGCCGTGGGCCGGGGCGCAAGCTGGACACCACCGCGGTGGCGGCGATGCTCAAAAAAACCGGTGGCAACAAGGCCCGGGCGGCCAAACTTCTGGGGGTGGGGCGAGCCACCCTCTACCGGTTTTTGACGGCGCACCCCGAGGCGGCGGCCGGCGAGCCCGGAGACTGACCTCCGGCGGGGAAACGGCCAAAAAAAAAGCCCCCCGGGCGGGGAGCTTTTTTTGTACAGCGGTGGTGCGTCGGATCAGGCGACTTCCAGCTTCTGGCGGTCGGCCATATCCATCAGGACGCGCTCGCGAGCCTTGTCGATGCCCAGCGCCTTGCGTTTCTTGTCGATGTGGGCAATCATCTTCTGGGCCATCTTGATCGGATCGGCCTCGAAGTCCCACTTGCCCAGTCCCTGTTGAGACTCCAGACCCTCAAAGAGCAGTTTCTGGAATTTGGTGTCCTGGACGATGGGGAAGGTCACCCCGAAGATGGTGTAGACCCCGGAAGCGACGAAGTAGTGGCCGATGCTGATGGCCTTTTCACTCATCCACTCCGGCGCCGCACCGGCCACGGGCAGGTCGGCGATGCTGTTGCCCAGCCCGCCGGTCTTGACCATTTCGGCGCAGGCGATCAGGATGCGGCTGTTGTCCACGCAGGAGCCCAGCCCCAGGACCGGCGGCATACCGACGGTTTCACAGACTTCCGCCAGCCCCGGCCCGGCCAGGTGTGCGGCCTCGGGGGTCAGCAGGCCGGCCTTGGCCAGGGAGATCTGGGAGCAGCCCGTCTGGACCACCAGGACGTCGTTCTTGATCAGTTCCTTGACCATCTCCACATGCACGTAGTCGTGCTTGACGCGCGGGTTGGTGCAGCCGACCACGCCGGCCACGCCGCGGATGCGACCGTTGATGATGTTGTCGTTGAGCGGGGTGTAGGACGCACGGAAGCTGCCGCCCAGCATGTAGTTGACGTACTCGTGGGAGAAGCCGTGGATCCCGGTGTTGGTGATCTTGGGGATCTCGATGGGCAGCGTGCGGTTCTTGAAGCGGCCGATGGCCTGGATCACCAGCTCGTCGGTGCAGGCGCGCGGGTCGTGCTCGTGGAACTCGAGATGGGTGGCGCCCTCGATGTGGCAGCGCGGGTTGGTGGTGATCAGCGGGGTGTTGTAGCACTTGGCCACCGACGCCAGGCCCTGCTTGATGCACTGAACGTCCACGCACATGGCGTCGACCGCGCCGGTCACCAGGACTGCCTCGGTGGACATGAAGTTGCCGGCATGCGGCACGCCGTGGCGCGAGAGCATCTCAGCCCCCGAGCAGCACATTCCCACCAGGTTGAGGCCCTTGGCGCCGGCCTTTTTGGCGGCTTCCACCAGGGAGGGTTCGTTCACCGAGGCCAGGACCGACTCGAACAGGTTGGGCTCGTGGCCGTGGACGATGATGTTGACCTGGTCCTCCTTGAGGACGCCCATGTTGACGTCGGCCGCCACTGGCGAGGGAGTGCCGAAGAGGATGTCGGAGATCTCGGTGGCCACCATGGAGCCGCCCCAGCCGTCGCCAAGGGCCGTGCGGCTGCACTGCTTGGTGATGTTTTCATAGTGCTGGTCGACACCCATGTGGGTGCGGTGCATGATTTCCATGATCTCGCGCATGGCGCCGCGCGGCACGATCCCAAGTTTGCGCCAGGTGTCCAGGGTGCCTTGGGGGACGCGCTTGGCGAAGGGGATTTCGCCCTCCACCTGGGTGTAGGTGCGCTCCAGTTCCTCGTAAAGGTCCTTGGCGATTTCCTTGATGTCGCGGCCCTCGGTTTCGATACCGATGGATTGCGCCACCTCTTCGAGTTTGTTGGTGTCCTTGATCTTGTAATCCTCGATGTTGCCGTTGACCACCTCGCGGAAAACATCCAGCATGGACATGCCGTGGTCCGTATGGGCGGCCGCGCCCGAGGCCACCATGCGGGCGAAGTTACGGGCCATGATGGTGTCGATGGTCGCCCCGCAGACGCCGACCTTGCCGTAAGGGTCTTTGGCGTTGAGGCGGCAGGGGCCCATGGAGCAGTGCTTGCAGCAGGCGGAGTCCGCCCCGATGGGGCAGGCCTTCATGCTGGCGGCGCGGTCGAAAGCTGTCTCGACCCCGTCCCGGCGGGCCTTTTCGAGCATCTGGTAGGTGGCGTCACAGATCGTGACTTCCCGGAGGTCAAGCTCCTTTTTAACCTCTTTGGTGATGACTTTTTTCTCTACCATCTGATGTTACCTCCCTTCGTGGAAAGCATTAGTTTTTTGCCGAGTTTTATTTAGCCACCCGGCGTTTGGATACAAACGGTTCTTTCCGGGAAAATCGGTGCCCGGTTTTGAACCGATTAAAAAACCTGAAAAGACGCCCCTGATGTGGTTGTGGCAATTCCGGATCGATAACTATTTTAATCAGGAACAATTCCTGATAAGGTTTAAAAAATTTCGAACCTTTTGTCAAGAACCCAGTTCATAAAATTCTCAAAAATTTTTAGGGCGCCCAAGTCAGCGGTATGTCTGCGACGGTACCTGCGGCAAAGGCGGGCGGCGCCCCCCAAAAAACCGGAGGAACGGTTTGTGAAGCGTGCACTTTTTCTGATCATAGCCCTATTGCCGGTTGCGGCC
>JAJDNY010000027.1 GCA_022340425.1 Desulfobacteraceae bacterium
GGGTCGGGGTGCTGCCCGGGCTTCGGCGGGAATTGGCCCGTTTTCTCGTGCTGGAGTTGGGCCTCACCCGTGCCGAGGCCGCCCGCAGACTTGGCGTGACCACCTCGGGGGTCGCGCAAATTCTCCGTCGGATGAATTAGTATCCTTTGTCAACAACGTCCCCATTTATGAAGCGGACAAAATGTGAGAAGTTGATATGAGCATAAGCAAAGTCATAAAAAAGTATAAAATCAATGAGCAACCGAATGATTTTGTATTTTGGCAATCAAGATCATATGAAGAGCGCTTGGAGGCCTTGGAGCAAATTCGAAAAGAATATAATTCATGGAGATATAATGCTGAGCAAGGATTTCAAAGAGTTTATCGAGTTGTTAAACTTGCATAACGTCAAATATCTGGTGGTCGACGGGTATGCCGTCGCACTCCACGGATATCCTCGCTACACCAAAGATCTCGATGTATGGATTGAGCTTTCGTCGGAAAATGCAGATAATTTGCTAAAGTCTCTTGAAGAATTTGGGTTTGGATCGTTGGGGCTAAAACATGAGGATTTTCTTGAAACCGAACAGATTATTCAGCTCGGCTATCCTCCGAATCGAATCGATATTTTGACGACGTTAAAAGCAATAAAATTTGAGGACTGCTATAGAGCAAAAGTTCAGGTTGATATTCAAGGACTCGAAATAAATTTTATTGATCTCGAGAGCTTAAAAAAAAATAAACGGGCTACTGGTCGTCCGCAAGATTTGGCCGATGCGGAAAATTTAAAGTGATCAAGAGCTGAGTGGCCAACATGTCGCTGGTGAGGATGGCGAGATTTATTTCACCTCGCAGCCTATAGTTCTGCACATGAAATATCATAAGCCGTAAGCCAAGAAGGGAAGGCTACCCAATAATTGGATTACACCCGTTACCGGGTGGCCGCGCTCAGATAAAAGAGGATTGGATCAAATACGGGATTGAAAATCCTGAAAAAGACTGAAACTCAGTCAGACGGCGGGATCAGAAAATAGGTAAGATAGTGGAGACTGATAAAAATTCCAAACCGTGAGGTGCTTTCAACGCCAAAAACCCCTGCTTTACCTTCCTGCGATTACCGCACACCGCATCCGGATTCCTTCTTGACGCATCCCCATCTCCCTGCTGCTGAGATAATTCCAGCCGATGGCAGATCCATTTTTCCATTGACATCCCAAATGAAAAAAATTATCCAAAAAATGAACGATGTTTATTTTTTACTTTTTAGCAATCACGATCTGATCCAAAGTTCCCCGCTTTGAATTTTGGCGTGGTGGTCCAAAACAGTGGCCCGAAGCCCTGTGAGTTTGCGTACGCTGAAAAACCGGATCAATGGCATTTTCAGGTGCGCCCCAGGCAGATGACTTCCCATCCCAAGGGTGGGTCACGACCCGGCCATCGGGTTTTCCCCACAGTTAAGAACGGCCGTCGCAACAGCGAACGGCTGACCGATCAGCCCATGCTATTTAACCCCTAACACAAGGAGGAGGTTTATGAGGCCATTGATAAGATTGCTGTCGGTGGTCATCCCCCTGGGGATGCTTTGTCTGGCGGCGACCGCCTTCGGTGAAACGCCGTTCACCAAGGAGTCCGTTGTCAGTCAGCGATGTTCGGCCTGTCACAAGCCCGATCCCCAAGGCCAGTTGGAGGTTATCGAGGAGACCCGCAAAACGCCCGAAGAGTGGCGTGTTGTGGTCAACCGCATGATCCGGCTGAACAGCGCGCCCCTTGGCGATGCGGACTTCGACCCGGTCATCAAGGAACTCAGCCGGCATCTTGGCCTGACCCCCGCGGAGATGGCCAAGGTGGCCTACCTGAACAGCGATGAGAACAGCCAGTACCGCGAAATTCCCCAGGGCGAACTGGAGGAGCGCATCTTTGCCGCCTGCGTGCGCTGCCACACCTACGGCAAAATCGCCTCCCACCGCATGACGCCGGCCCAGTGGAAGGAAAACCGCAACCTGCATCTCGGCTACTACCCCACCACCATCCCCCAGATGCGGGAAATGGACTGGGCCAAGGAATCCGAAGAATTGATCGAACCGCTCGCCAAACTCTTCCCCTTCGACACCCCGGAGTACCAGGAATGGATGAAAAGCCGCAAAGAAATCGATTTGAGCGGCAGCTGGCAGGTGGCCGGTTACCAGCCCGGTTTCGGCTATTATGAGGGCGAGTATGTGTTCAAGCCCCAGCCGGCGGGCGGGGGCGATGAGTATTTGGTCGAGAAAACGGTTCGCTATCAGAACGGCAGCCAACTCAAAATGGCCGGCACGGCGATTCTTTACGGGACCTTCCACCTGCGCTACGCCCTGGCGCCGACTCCGTTGACCGGCCGCATTGAAGGGGTATTCGACCTCGACCCGGCGGAAGGGGGGTTTTCCGGGAAATGGTGGACCCTGGTTCAAGACAACAATGCCTATGGCAATGAGAAGTTCCACCGCAGCGATGCTGCCGCCAGAATTTTTGCCGCCTTCCCCCAGGCACTTCAGATAGAGGAGGGCGATCAGACCCTGACCTTAATCGGCGTCAACCTACCCCAAAACATCACGGTGGCGGATCTTCAGTTCTCCGATCCGGCCGTCACGGCGAAGCATGTCGAAGGCACGGCATCCAAAATCGTCTGCCAACTTCAAGTCGGTGCCGCCGCCGCCACGGGGACGGTTACCGTCAAGGTCGGGGAAACGGCATACGCCGATAACCTCATCCTTTTCGATAAAATCGATGGGATCAAGGTCTTTCCTTCCCTGGGGCGCGCGCGGGTCAGCTGCGGCGCTGCCTATCCCCCCCAGGGGGTGCAGTTTGTTGCCCGCGGTGTCCACTTCGGCGCCGACGGTCAAGCCGGCACGGCCGACGACCTGATGCTGGAACCCGTCGCGGCTGAGTGGGCGCTGGAGGAGGAGAAAACCCGGGAGAACGACGACGATCTCAAATTCCTGCAGACGTCGGTGGTCAACGGCCTCTTCACGCCGGTGACGACCTACGGCCCGATCGAGGAGAGGGTGCAGCATCGGGAAGGGGTTGGCCTGATTGCCATCAGCGCCTCGGCTACCATCGACGGCCGGGTGCTCACGGACCGCGCCCTGCTTGCCGTAACCGAACCCGATTTCATCACCCACCTCAAGTAGGACGCCGCCATGCAGCGCTTCAAGTTCGCGGAAAACCGTATTTTCTCCGTAGACGGGCATCCGTTTCTCTTTTTGACTGAAGAGAACGCCATTTTCGAAATGGCTGCAGACCTGGAGGCGTTCGTGAAGGGGGCGACTCCCCTGAGGCCGCAACCCCTGTCCCAGTTGATGGACCGATTGGGGGGGACCGAGGCCGAAAAAAGGGAACTGGTGAACGCTCTCCTGAAGGGACGGGTCCTGGTGCCGGAGGCGGCTGCGCCGACCCCGATGGCATCTCCCGATCCGGCGGCCATCGATCTGCCCCTGCAAACCCTGGTGCTGCATGTCACCGAGGCCTGCAATCTGGGCTGCCTTTACTGCTATCACGGCGTTAGCGGGCAGGGCGTCGGTCCCACCCGCAGCATGCGACTGCCGGTCGCCCACGAGGCCGTGGATTTTCTCTTCGCGCATTCCGCCGACTTGCCCGAGGTGGTGCTGGTCTTTTTCGGCGGTGAGCCTTTTTTGAACTTCGGGCTGATCCGCGACGTCGTCGGCTACGCCCGGGAAAAAGCCGCCGCCAAGGGCCAGCGGGTCCAGTTCGCCGCAACCACCAACGGGACGCTTCTCACCCCGGAAATCATCGACTTCATCCACGCCAACCAGGTGGGTGTGACCGTCAGCCTGGACGGCTTTGAGCAGATCCAGGACCGCTACCGTCCTTTCCCCGACGGCAGCCCCTCCTACCGGGCGATTTTGCCGGGGGTCCGCCGGCTGCTGGCGCACCCCCTGGCCAAGCCGACGGTGGCCCGGGTAACCGTCTGCCGGGAGCCTTTCGCGGTGCCGCAAATTCTGGATCACCTGCTGTCCCTTGGGTTTGCCGAGGCCGGGTTTGCGCCGGTGACCAGCGAGAACCCCGAATACCAACTGGATGCCGACGGCATGCACGCCCTTCTGGAAATCTTCAAACTCCTGGCCCAGAGGTTTCTGGAATTTGCCCGCCGGGAGGAATTTTTTGGTTTTACCAATTTGGTGGATATGCTGGTGACGCTGCATGAGGGTGAGGTCAAAAACTACCCCTGCGGTGCTGGGCTCGGCCTGTTTGCGGTGGCGCCGGATGGTCGGCTGTTCCTCTGCCAGCGTTTGACGGGGGAAGCATCCCTTGCAATGGGGGATATCCACCGCGGCTTTGATCGTCCAAGGATCGCGGCGTTCAGAAAAAAAGCCCGTCTGTCGCAGAAAACGGTTTGCAGCACCTGCTGGGCCCGCAAAATCTGTGCGGGCGGCTGCTACCATGAGGCTCTGGTTCGGGAAGGTAGCGTGCAGCAGCCGAACCTGCACTACTGTGAGTGGATTAAACGCTGGATCGAAACCGGCATTCAGGTATACGGCCGACTGGCATCCAGCCAACCGGAATATCTGGACAAGCTCTCGCTTTTAAGAGGCCACGGAGCACCTGTCCAACCAATGCTTTAGGTCAAAGGAGGCCGTTATGGAAAAGAAAAAGTTAAACGCGGTAAACAAACGTGCCAAAGAGCTGGAAGCGCGCGCCGAACAGCCGGAAGAAGCGGATGTCTTCGGCCTGAGCGAGGATGTGATGACGGGCATGCCCATCGGCTGCACCACCATTTTCGATACGGGCTGGGAAACCAACCCGCGGCCCGAAACGCCCATGGGCAACTGCGTCTCCAGTGCCCGTGATTGGACCAGCTGCTCCGGGCCCTGCTGGTGGCCGGCGCAGACGCCGGACAACATCACCAACCATCCGGATTTTCAGAACCAGTGCCGGGCCATCGAGAGGGATTGGAGAAATCTGAACTTCGTTATCAAAAAATAAGAAGGGAGGATCGCACCATGCGGCACACAAAAAATCGCGTCATCACGGCCCTTTTCTTTCTGGCCGCCATCCTGCTGTGGGGCTTGCCCGCAGCGGCCAAGGATTTCATCTATGCGCCGACCAGCAACGAACTGGTGGTCATCGACTGCGAGACCGACACCATTGTGGACCGGGTGAGCTACAATGACTACATCATCCACGCGGCGTTTTCACCCGATGGAAAACGTTACTACCTCAACACCTTTCACGATATTTACGTCATCGACACCGACACCAACAAGCTGGTGGAAACCTTCAAGTTCTCATCCGAGCTGAACAAAGTGACCGTGCTGGGCTTTGCCGTCTCCGAAGACGGCGCCAAACTCTATTTGAGCTGCACGATCGTCAAGAAAAAGCAGAACGTGCCGAAGCTCAACGTGCTGCCGCCTCAACTGGTGGTGTTCGACGTCAAATCCGGCAAAATGGAGAAAAACTACCCGATCCCCTACTGCGTTCTGGGCGTGCTGACCTTGCGAAATGACCCGGACCATCTGCTGCTGATGGGGCTTGATGTCAACAAGCTCAACCTGAAAACGGGCGAGGTGGAAAAGGTCATGGGGATTCTGAACCCGGAGGCGGGCGAGGAGGCCAAGAACAGCCTGGTCATCTGGCACAACGCCAGTCCCGGGGATCACGGGATTTTCACCAACCCTTATTACACGGCGACCGGCATGGGCTATATCGTCGTGGACCGCAACAGCGGCCAGATCAGTACCCTGGCGGGCAAGGATGTCTGGTTTCAATACTCCACTCTGGTCTCACCGGACAAGAAGTACCTTTATGCCGTGATGGACGAGCTGATCAAGATCGACATGGCCACCGGCGAAACCCTTAAGGCAGTCAAGGTGGGCCGCGGCACCTGCTACGCCCTGAGCCTGACCGCTGACGGCAAAAAAATCTACGTGGGACCG
>JAJDNY010000028.1 GCA_022340425.1 Desulfobacteraceae bacterium
CTGGAAAAAGAAACCGTTCTGGGGCGTGAATTGGATGAGCTGATTCATTCCCTGCGGCCGGATTTCAGCCTTCCCGAGGCCCCGGACGCGGCCGAGACCCCGCAGGAGCCGCCGCCTGGGGCGGAAACCGGACAAGCCCAGGCCTGATACGTGAAATCCCACCTTCTTTCATGGGGCCGCCACCGCCTCGAGCTGGGTCGGCATACCTGTGTGATGGGGGTTGTCAACGTCACGCCGGATTCCTTCTCCGACGGCGGCCATTACTTGGACCCGGCCGCCGCCATCGCCCACGGGGAGCAAATGGCCGCCGAGGGTGTTGGCATCATCGACATCGGCGGGGAATCGACGCGGCCGTTTTCCGACCCCATAACCCCCGAGGAGGAAATGGAGCGGGTGGTGCCGGTGATCGAAAGCCTTGCGGCCCGCATCCGGCAGCCCATCTCCATCGATACCATGAAGGCTGCCGTGGCCCGGCGGGCACTGGCGGCTGGCGCGGCCATGATCAACGACATCAGCGCCATGACCTACGACCCGGAGATGGCGGAAGTGGCGCGCGCCTGGGACGTTCCGGTGGTCCTGATGCACATGCAGGGGACCCCCAAGACCATGCAGGCCCGGCCGGTCTACAGCGATGTGACGGCCGAGGTCGGCGCCTACCTGCTGGCAGCCGCCGACCGGCTTCAGGCCGCGGGGGTCAAACGCCGCAGGATCATCTTGGACCCCGGGATCGGTTTCGGCAAGACCTTCACCCACAACCTGCTGCTCCTGAAGCGCCTCCAGGCTCTAACACAAATGGGCTACCCGCTTTTGGTCGGCACATCCCGCAAGTCGTTCATTCGCCATCTGGTCAAAGGCGACCAGAAGCCCGATCTGCATCCGGAGCACCCGCTGGTGGAAACCGGCACACAGGCGACGGTCACGGCCGCCATCCTGGCCGGCGCCCAGATCATCCGCGTCCATGATGTCGCCAACACGATGGCAACCGTCAAGGTCATCGACGCCATCCGCAATGCGGAGGGGTGATCGCTGCGGGGCGCTTTGGGGTGGAACTCATCCAGAGGAAATAAACGATGCTCTTGGTGATCGATGTCGGCAACACCAACACGGTGCTGGGAATCTACGACGGTTCGAGCCTGATTCGGGACTGGCGCATTCGCACCGAGCGCGACACCACCGAAGATGAATTGAATGTGCTGCTCAGCAGCCTTTTGGCGTCGGGGGGAATCGAGCGCGCCCGCATCGAGCGGAGCATCATCTCCTGCGTGGTCCCGCCGGTGGTCAAAATTCTGGATGCCTTCTGCCGCCGCTACCTGGGGCACGCCCCCCGCTGGGTGGATGCCCGCTCGGTTGGGATGATGCCCATCCGCTATCACAACCCGGCGGAAATCGGCGCCGACCGGATCGTCAACGCGATCGCAGCCTATCAGAAATACCGCTGCAGCCTGATCGCCATCGACTTTGGCACCGCCACCACCTTCGACGTCATCTCGGAAAAGGGGGAATACCTGGGCGGAGCCATCAGCCCCGGCATTATGATCTCCGCGGAAGCCCTGTTTCGCAAAGCCTCCAAACTGCCGCGGGTGGAAATTTTCACGCCGCCGCAGACGGCCATCGGCAAGGACACCATCAGCAGCATTCAGGCCGGGATTATCTTTGGATATGCCGCCATGGTGGACGGCATGGTGCGGCGGATGAAAGCCGAGCTGGACACCAGCCCGCGGGTCATTGCCACCGGCGGGCTGGCCGACCTGATGGTCACGGTCGCCGAAACGATCGAGGCCACGGAGAAAAATTTAACCTTGGAGGGCTTGCGGCTTTTGAGCCAGAGGCTTGAGGATGATGCAAGTTGACTGAACGTTGAAAATGCGATTTCTGGATTGCGCAAGTCTCGGGGGATGAGAGGCGCTTCAGCCGAAGGCGGCTACTTCATACCCATCTGCTCTTCCAGTTCGGCAATCTCCTTTTGCAGGGCCTCTTTCTCCGCCGCCGTCAGGGAATCATCCGTAAACCGGCGGCGCAGGCTCAACAACAGCATCTCTTCACGGTATTCATGGCAGGTGTAGCGGTTCGGAGAATCGGCCATCTAAGAAAACTCCCTGCGCTTCGGCGGGCGGGCGGCGCTACGGGCGGTTTCTCCCCCCAGGCCCGGCTTTCCCGTTGCGCCCAAGAACATCCCGACTTCAGGCCCGCCCGACGGCCTCAAGGGAGTCGTTGAAAACCCGGTAGAAGAGGTCCCGCTCGGTCAGTCCGCGCCCTAAAATGCCGCCGATCTGGTTCAGATTGCGGCTGTTGATGATCATGTTGACGCTCTTGCTGAACGCCATGAACTGGTCCATGGTGCGGTAGCGCCGGCTGATCATCGCCACGAAGGTCTTGCGCCGCACCGCCATGCTGAGGCGCTCGAGGTAGATCAGAACCCCGTTGTCGTCGGGATTGGCGGTGTCAAAGGCTTCATTGACGATCACCAGATCATAGTCGTGGTAGCGCATGCGCTTGAGGGCGTCCCGGGTATTTTCCGCTTCGGTGATGTGGTACTCCATGATTTTCAAAACCTCACAAACCTTCTTTATCACCTCTGGGCTTTCTTCGCAAATCAAAGCGGTTTTGCCCTCTTCCTCGACAAAGTTAAACGGGCTGTCGGTATAGCCTTCCAGGGATGCGGGGGCGGCTTCGACACAGGCCGGCTCCGGTTCCGATGCTGGGGGCGCAGCGGGAAGTTGGTTGGCGCCGACGACGATTGCGGCCTTGCAGCGGGGGCAGCGCAGGGTTGCCGTCCGGTCGGGCCTGATTTTATCGTCGGCGATACGAAACTTGCTCTTACACGTTTTACAGATGATCTCCATGGTCAGATTCCCCTTTTTTTCGAATACAGGCCAGCGCGCGCTTAAAATCCCATGGCGCTGGGCTGATGCTTGCGGGTGTATTCGCGATCCAACTGGAGTTGCTGGATATCGGTGGTCGACTCCCCGCGGGCGCTCTTGACCATGTCGATGCCACGCCCCACGATGCCCCGGCGCGAGGCGTAGCCCAGGGCCGTATCGCGGGTAATCAGCCCCTGTTCGTAAAGGCTTACGATATAATCGTCGAAAGTGGTCATCCCGAAGGGCCGGCCATCCTGCATGATCTCGTAGAAGGTTTTGCCTTCCGACTCGCCGTTGAGGATCGAATCCTTGACCCGCAGGTTGGTGCGCAGCACTTCAAAGGCCGCCACCCGCCCCCCACCGACCTTGGGAAGAAGCCGCTGCCCGACAATCCAGCGCAGCGTGTCGGCCAGCCGGATCCGGATCTGGTTCTCCTCTTCGGTTTTGAACATCCCCAGAATACGGTTGATGGTCTGACCGGCGTCGACGGTGTGCAGCGTGGTCAACACCAGATGGCCGGTTTCCGCCGCGCTGAGACCGATTTCGACGGTTTCCCGGTCGCGCATTTCCCCCACCAGAATTACCTTGGGTGCCTGACGCAACGCCGCGCGCAGGCCGTGGGCGAAACTGTCGAAGTCGGTTCCAAGTTCGCGCTGGTTAAAGGTCGATTTTTTGTGGGGGTGCTGATACTCGATGGGATCCTCGAGGGTCACCACGTGAACGGATTTTTTTTCGTTGATTTCGTCCAGAATGGCGGCCAGGGAGGTGGATTTACCGGAGCCGGTAGCACCGGTGACAAAAACGATGCCGTTTCTTTCCTGGGCAATCTCGAAAAAGGATTCGGGCAGGTTCATTTCCCGGATGTTGGGAACCTTGGACTCCAGCCGCCGCAGAACAATGCTGTAGTTTCCGGACTGGGAAAAGACGTTGACGCGGAAGCGGGCCTTGCCGGGCAGACTGTAGGAAAGATCGCAGGAGCCCTCACTGAGTAGCCGTTCGGTCAGGCGGCGGTCCTGGTTGATCAGGTTCAGGGCAAAGACCTCGGTTTGAAAAGGGGTCAATTCCCGCAGCACATTTTTCAGGTTTACCGGCACGAGTTCCCCGGCGCTTTCCACCTGAAGGGTTTTGCCCACCGTCAAATTCAGGTCCGAGACGTTGTTGTGGGAGTCTAGCATCTTGGTGAGAATCTGGTCGATTTCGTGTTTTTTCATGCTGTGCCTCTTCTTGCTGACAGTACAAGGCGGGCTGCCCCGGAACGGACCGGAAGCCTGCCGCAAACCACGATTTTAAGCCAAAACCGCGCCGCGCCGGGCGCTCAGGCCTCGGTAAAGTCCGCTGGCGGATTGCGCAGCAGCGGCCTGAACTTGGCCTTGTCGTTGGCCTTGGCATAGGCATCTTCCGAATCGATCATGCCCTTTTTGTAGAGATCCATGATGGCGTCATCCAGCAGCTGCATACCGTATTTCTTTCCGGTCTGCATCATGGACGGCAGCTGGTGGGTCTTGGACTCGCGGATCAGGTTGCGCACCGCCGGAGTTGCAATCAGGATCTCGAGGGCTGCGCAGCGGCCGACCCTGTCCACGCGTTTGAACAGCACCTGCGCCACCACGGCCCGGATGCCATCGGCCAGGGTGGAGCGGATCTGGGCCTGTTCGTTGTGGGGGAAAACCTCGATGATGCGGTCGACGGTTTTCGCCGCACTGGTGGTGTGCAGGGTCCCGAAAACCAGATGTCCGGTGGAGGCCGCCTCGATCGCCAGCGAGATGGTCTCCAGATCGCGCATTTCGCCCACCAGGATGATATCGGGGTCTTCACGCAGCGCTCCGCGCAGGGCGGCACTGAAGGATTGGGTGTGCATTCCCACCTCGCGGTGATTAACGATGCAGCTCTGGCTCTTGTGCACGAACTCGATGGGGTCCTCAACGGTGATGATATGGTCCTTGCGCGTGCGGTTGGCCTCATCGACGATCGCCGCCAGGGTGGTGGATTTACCGCTGCCGGTGGGCCCGGTCACCACCACCAGCCCGCGCGGCAGGGAGGCCAGACGCGGGATAACCGACGGCAGACCCAGTTGCTGGGCCGTCAGAATGGTATTGGGAATCTCGCGGAAGACGGCGCCGATTCCGTTTTTCTGCATGAAAAAATTGGCGCGGTAACGGGCAAGGCCCGGGATCTCATACCCGAAGTCGATATCCCCCCTTTCCTCAAAGCTCTTGACCTTGTCTTCGGGTGCAATTTCATAGAGCATGCTTCGCAAATCGTCATCGGTCAGCAGTTTGTACTTGACCCGCTCAATATCACCGCGAATCCGCAAGGCCGGCTGCTGCCCGGAGACCAGGTGAAGGTCGGACGCCCCCTGGTCGTGCATCAATTTAAAAAACGCATCAATTTTCGCCATGAAACGCTCCCGCTGGCAAGGATTGAAAAGAGGGTTAAGGTTTCTTCCGGGCTTCAAACAAGCGCCGGATTTGCCCGTTGGGTGCAAAACGCCGATATTTAGACCGCTGGGGCGCGGGCTGCGCGGCCCAGGGCCGATACCGGCCCCGGCCCCCCGAAGGCAGCGGTCCGCGGACGGCGCGCAGGGGCGCCGCAGCGGCGACCCGTCCGGTTGACGGACGGATACGGCCTGCCGGGGGCAAAGGGTACTTAAGACATCGACAGCGGGATTAACTAGCTTGAGGGGAAAACGGCCTGACGTAAGGCCCACGGAAAGGACTGAACGGCGGCCGCGGCGAGAGACGGCCGCAACCGGCTAAGGCCGCTACCTGGAGCGGGTGAGAAACTTGAGTTTGGAATCATCCTGGTCCATGGCGCCCATTTTGGACTGCCCCATCTCGAGCAGCTTGGTGTGGGCCTCCAACACCGAGCGGATCTGCACCTCTATCTGCAGGCGCTGGCGTTTCAACTCGGCGATATCTTCATGCAGTTGGGCCAGGCGGTTGTGGGCCCCGTTGAGCAGCTTCTGGGCGTGCACCTGGGCCTCGGCGGTGATCAGCTCGGCCGCTTTGCGGGCGTTTGCCTTCATCTGCTCGAGGACTTTCTGGGAGTTGAGCATGGCCCGTTTGAAGCTTTCCTCGCGCTCGCGAGAGCCTTGAACATCCTCCTTGAGACGTCGGTTTTCCTCCTGGAGGCCCTTGTTTTCCTGGCCGATGGACTCGAAGGCGTCCGCCATCTTCTCGAGGAAGTTGTCAACCTCACGGACATCGAAGCCGCGAAAGCGCAGGCGAAATTGCTGCTGGGCGATTTCAAGGGGGGTGATTTTCATGGCTGTTCCTAACCTTTTGGGATAAAAGGCCGCCGCCGGTTCACTACAAGAGGGCCGCCATCCGGAAGAGGCTTTCCACGAGAAACTTCCGCAGAAAAATGACCACCAGAAAAACGATGATCGGCGAGAGGTCAAGTCCCCCAAAACTTACCGGCAATCGTCTGCGGATCTGGTAGAGCACGGGCTCGGTGACGCTGTTGATAAAACGCACAATGGGGTTGTAGGGATCCGGGTTGACCCAGGACAAAACGGCGCGGGCCACAACGATCCACATGAAAAAAAGCAGCACGTAGTCGATGACCGTCGCCACCGCGATCAGAAGATTGCCGATGATAAACATGCCGGTCAGTTCCTTGCAGCAGGCTGAGCGTCACCCCCCGGCTGGGGCATGGGGGCAGATGGTAATAATTTTAACAATTAAATATAGATGGCAAATAAGTCAAGGGGGTTGATACAAATTTGCCGCCTTCAAAAAGCGGCCCGCAGACGGCGGGGGCTAAATCCATTTTCTTTACAGCCCGCCCAAAACGCCTTACAGTGGATAGCGAAACGATGCGTGACCAATTCTCGAGACCGCGGCCGGGTCGTTGTTGGTGCGGACAAGATTCGCAAACCAGCCACGGGTCTGAAGGCAACCCCGCGGGCGACCCGGTTGGACCCGCCGCGAGTGAACCGGCGGCTGACACCCCAAGGAGCAGGCAGCATGCACTTCAAATGCACCCCGACAATCATCGGCCTTGCGCTCGTTCTTTTTTTCGGCGCCATAACTTCCGAGGCTTTCGCCGCCGGCAGCATCAATTGGCACTCCTACCAGGATGGGGTCGCCCTGGGCAAGCAGCGGAACAAGAAGGTGTTCGTGAATTTTTTCGCCGACTGGTGCACCTACTGCAAACAGATGGACAGCGAGACTTTCGCCGATTCGGCGGTTGGCGCTTTTCTGAACAAGAATTTCATACCCGTAAGGGTGGACGCCGACCGGGAGGCCCAGCTGGCCTCGGAGTATCATGTTCAGGGCCTGCCGGTGTCCACCTTCATCGGCGAGAACGGGGTGCTTATCGGCAGCCAGCCCGGTTTCATCGGCCCGGAGCAGATGATGCCGCTGCTGCGCTACATCCACTCCGACAGCTACAAAACGATGTCCTTGGAAAAATTCCTGCAAGCCCCGGGCAACTGAGCCCCCCCATCGCAGGCCAGGCGCGGGATCCCCGGCAGACGTTCAGGCCCAGGTCCGCTCTATCCGGAAATCTAAGACAGCCGGGCGCTCAGCGCGAGGACCGCTGGGCGCTGCGTCGCAGCAGCAACCGGATGCCCATGGAGGCGAAGGTCGCTGCGCTTAGAACCACCAGAAGACCCGGCACCCAGGCGGCTGCGGCGTAGGCCGGATCCTCCCGGGCGACCGGCAGGCCGAAAGCCCCGAAAATCGCCACTGCCGCCAAAAATCCCATGGAGGTCAGGCAGGCGTTTTCGCTGTCGTACCAGGGAACGATGATTTTTCGAAAAACGGGATTCTGATCGAGTTTCATGATCATCAGGGTAGTGAAGACGGCATGAAAAATCAAGTTGATAAATGCGCTCCGCCGGCCGGGAGGCAGGCCGGCGGCAAGAGCGGCTGGCTTCTGACGCTGAGCCTGGCGGCAGTGTTTGGGGTGCTCTCGGGCTGCGCCGGGCCCCCTGCGGCCGTGACCATTCCGGACCTCGAGGGGACATTTGGGGTCGGCAGCATCCTGTCGGGGAAAACCGGCCGGAGCGTTTCGCTTGAGGCGCTGGTGGCCGATCTGGCCCGCGCCCGGATCGTCTACGTGGGTGAAAAACACACCAACCCCGCTCACCACCAGATCCAAGTCCAGTTGATGGCGCTGCTGCACCAGCATCACACGCGCTTGACCGTGGGCATGGAGATGTTCGACCGCACCTACCAGGCGGTTCTGGACCAATGGTCGGCCGGCGAGCTCCAAGAGGACGCCTTTCTGCAGAAAACCCAGTGGTATGCCAACTGGCGCTACCCTTACCCGCTTTACCGCGAAATCCTAGACTTCATCCGGCACCAGAGGCTGCCGCTTTTTGCCCTCAACCTTCCAGGACACATCCCCGCACGGATTCGGGTGGGGGGGATCGCCAACCTCACCCCCTATGACAGCCCCTGGCTGCCGGCCGAAATCGACCTGACCCATGAGGCCCACCGCCGTCACCTCAAAACGGTCTTCCAACGCCACGCCTTCGCCGACGAAGCCCGATTCGAATTTTTCTACGAAGCGCAATGCGTCTGGGAGGAGACCATGGCGGAGAGCATAGCCCGCAGCCTGACAGCAGCCCCCATGCTGGTGCTGGCGGGAAACAGCCACATCCAGTATCACTACGGCATCCCCGAGCGGGCGCTGCGCCGCACCGGGGTGGCCTTCCGCACGGTTTACCTGGCGACGGTGGGCGACAGCATCGACCTTGGCATCGCCGATTACATCTGGGTCACCCCGGATGCCGGCGCCCCCCGCAACAAGGGTCGCGGCACCGAATAACCCCAGGCGCTGACGCCGGATTTTCTTTTCTTCCCGCAGACCAAAATCACCCCAGCCGGAGAATGGTTCTTGCCGGGCCCCCAGCCGTTTCAAACCTTTTAAAATTGTGCCCTCAAACGCTTAAGGCCTTGGCACCGGGGTGCCGATAAAGCCCAATATGTGGGAAGTTTTCTGTTGACATACAACAATATGTAGTTGTAAGAAAACCTGACCGTCGTCACTGGCGGCCTTGCCTGTCAGCATCCTTGAGCCCAACTTCAGTCCGAACATCCCAACCGCCACCCGGGAGTCTGAGCACCGGTTTCCGAGCTGAACTGCGAACCAGAGAGGAGCGCCATGTTTGAAGGAGTGAGGTCCCAAGATGATCCGATGGTTGTTTTTGACACTATCAAGAAACGGGACGGCCGGGTCGTCGCCTTCGATTCATCCAAAATCACCGCCGCCCTGGCCAAGGCCGGCAAGGCCAGTGGCGAGTTTGACCTGCGCGAGGCCCGCAAACTGACCCTGCGGGTTCTGACCCTGGCGCATGAGCTGCGTCTGGGCCACCGACCTGAGGTCGAGGAGATCCAGGACATCGTGGAGCGCGTCCTGCTCGACTCCCCTTTCCTGATGACCGCCAAGGCCTACATCCTCTACCGCGAGCAGCATGCCCAGATCCGCAACATCACCACCAAGGCGCATGTCGACCTGGTGGAGAACTATCTTCAGAAGCTGGACTGGAAGATCAAAGAAAACAGCAACATGTGCTACTCCCTGCAGGGGCTCAACAACTACATCTCCTCGGATGTGACCGCGGAGTACTGGCTGAGCCGAATCTACCCCCCCGAGATCCGCCACGCCCACAAAAACGGCGATATGCACATCCACGACCTCAGCCTGCTCTCGGTCTACTGCGTCGGCTGGGACCTCAGGGACCTTCTCCGCCAGGGGTTCCGGGGCGCGGCCGGCAAGGTGGAAAGCGGACCGCCCAAACACCTGCGCTCGGCCCTGGGCCAGGTGGTCAATTTCTTCTACACCTTGCAGGGGGAGGCCGCCGGCGCCCAGGCGATTTCCAATTTCGACACCCTCCTGGCGCCGTTTGTGCGCTTCGACGGTCTCGACTACGCGGAGGTCAAGCAGGCTTTCCAGGAGTTCGTCTTCAACATCAACATTCCCACCCGGGTGGGCTTCCAAACGCCGTTCACCAACATCACCATGGACCTGCACCCCCCGGCCGTTCTGCGGGACCATCCGGTTATCGTCGGGGGCCTGACCCGCGAGGAGACTTACGGCGAGTTCCAGACCGAGATGGACATGATCAACCGGGCCTTCGCCGAGGTGATGATGGCGGGCGATGCCCGCGGCCGGGTATTCACTTTCCCCATCCCGACCTACAACATCACCCGGGACTTCGACTGGGACAACCCCAATCTGGAGCGGGTCTGGGAAATGACCGGCAAATACGGCATCCCCTACTTTTCCAACTTCGTCAATTCGGACATGTCCCCGGAGGATGCCCGCTCCATGTGCTGCCGTCTGCGTCTGGACAACCGGGAGTTGATGAAGCGCGGCGGGGGGTTGTTCGGGGCCAACCCGCTGACCGGCTCCATCGGGGTGGTCACCATCAACCTGCCGCGGATTGGGTTCCTGGCCGTCGACAAGGATGATTTTTTCAGCCGCCTCGACCGGATCATGCAGGCCGCCAAGGAGAGCCTCGTCATCAAGCGCAAGGTGCTGGAGCGCTTCACCGAAAAAAATCTCTACCCCTACACCAGCTTCTATCTGCGGGAGATCAAAGCCGGATCCGGGTCTTACTGGAAAAACCACTTCTCCACCATCGGCATCGTGGGCATGAACGAGGCCTGCCTGAACTTCATCGGACAAGACCTCACCACCGCCACCGGCCAGCGCTTCGCCCTTGAGGTGATGGATTTCATGCGGGAGCGGATCGCCGCGATCCAGGAGGAGACCGGCGAGATTTTCAACCTCGAGGCCACCCCGGCCGAAGGCACCTCATATCGCCTCTGCATGCTGGACAAGAAGCGCTACCCCGAAATTCTGGCGGCCAATAACGACGGCTGGCGCCGGGGCGAGGCCGCCTACTACACCAACTCCACCCAGCTGCCGGTCAATTTCAGCGACGACCTCTTCGAAACCCTCACCCTGCAGGACGAGCTCCAAACCAAGTATACCGGCGGCACCGTCCTGCATCTTTTTCTGGGGGAAAGACTCGCCGACATCGAGACCGTCAAAAACCTGGTGCGCAAGGTGGCCGCCGGCTACCGGCTGCCCTACTTCACCCTGACCCCGACCTTCAGCGTCTGCCCGGCCCACGGCTATTTAAGCGGAGAGCGCCAGCGCTGCCCCACCTGCGGCCAGGAAACCGAAGTTTACTCGCGCGTGGTGGGCTATCTGCGGCCGATCCGGCAGTGGAATACCGGCAAGCAGGCGGAGTATGCCCAGCGCAAAACCTTCAAAATAACCTGAGCGCGGCTGCCGGCCAGGCGCCCCGCAATCCCGTGTGGTGATGAGATTCGGCGGTCTGCAGAAAAACTCGTTCAGCGACTACCCCGGCGGGATCAGTTGCGTGGTGTTTCTGGCGGGGTGCAACTTTCACTGCCCCTATTGCCACAACCCCGAGTTGGCCTCGGGGGCGGCGGCAGGCGGCTGCGAGCTGAGCCTGCCCTGGATCCGCGACTTTTTGGCGGCGCGCAGAGGGTTTTTGGACGGGGTGGTCGTCTCCGGCGGCGAGCCCACCCTGCAGCCGGATCTTGCGGAGCTCTGTGCCTGCATCCGGGAAGCCGGCTATCCGGTCAAGCTGGACACCAACGGCAGCAACCCCGATGCCCTCCGCCGGCTGCTGGCGGAGAATCTCGTGGACTACATCGCCATGGACATCAAAACCGCACCGGAGGCCTATGTGCCGTGGCTTGCGGCCGACCTTGACCCCGCCCGCCTGCTGGCCAGCATCGATCTCATCATGCACGCCGGTCTGCCCTACGAGTTTCGCACCACCTGCGTGCAGCCGTTCGTCGATACCGCCGCCATCCACGCCATCACCCGCTGCATTGCCGGTGCCGAGCGCTACGTGCTGCAGGGATTCCGCTCCCAACGGGTTTTGGACCCGAGCTTTTTTGGCGGCGTGCGCCGGGGTGCGACGGCCGCCGAAATGCAAAATTACCGCCGGCTTGCGGCCCCGCTTGTCCGGCAGTGCCTGGTGCGCTGAGCCCACGGCGACACCGCGGTGACAGGAAATGCCATCCCCGCCCCCTGCCCCCATGGACTGGCGGCTCCTCCTGGTCGACGACGAGGAGGGCATCCGCAAGGTCATGCGCATCAGCCTGGAAGATGCCGGCTACCGGGTTGCAACCGCAGCCGACGGCGCCGGCGGCCTGTCGCGCTGTGAAAGCTTCGACCCCCAGATCCTGATCACCGATATCCGCATGCCCGGCATGGACGGCCTGGAGCTGCTGGCGGCCGTCAAAAAACGGTGGCCGGGGATCGAGGTCATCGTGATGACCGCCTTCGGCGAAATGAATCTCGCCATTCGCGCCCTGCAGCTGGATGCCTCCGATTTTATCACCAAGCCGCTGCATGACGAGGCCCTCTTTCTGGCGCTCAAGCGGGCGCGCGACCGCTTCCGGGTCCGTCAGCAGGTCCGGGACTACACCACCCTGCTGGAGGCGGGCTGGGCCCGAACCGCCCGGGAGCTGATGGACACCTTCGCCTTTCAGCGCAACCTGATCGACGGCTCCCTGGACGGCATCCTGGGCTGCGGCCGGGATGACACGGTGGTGATCTTCAACCGCAGCATGGAGAAAATACTCGGCCACTCCCGGGCCCAGGTGGTCGGTCAGATGACCCTGGCAGACCTGCTGCGCCCCGGGGAGAACGCGCGTTTCAGAAGTGCGCTGGCATCGGAAAAGTGGGGCGGCCGGGAGCGCCTGGCGCTTTTTGAAACAACCCTGATGGCCAAAGACGGCCAGGAAATCCCGGTTCAGGTCTCGGCCGCGGTCCTGCCCCAACCGGGCAAGCTGGGCGGCCTGGTCTGCTTTTTCCGGGACCTGCGCGAAGTCCGGCGCCTGGAACAGGAGGTGGCCGACCAGGCCCGCATCCTGCACCAGGATAAAATGATGTCCCTGGGGCGCTTGGCCGCCAGCGTGGTCCACGAGATCAACAATCCCCTGGCCGGCATTCTCAATTACACCCGCCTGATGCTGCGGGTCCTCAAACGCGGGCCGCTGGAGCCGGCCCGTCAGGCGGATTTCAGCCGCTACCTGGCGCTGGTGGAAACCGAAACCGACCGTTGCGCCCGGATTGTCGCCAGCCTGCTGGCCTTTTCGCGCAAATCACCACCGGCCATGACCGAGGTCTCGCTGCGCGAGCTTCTCAACCGCTGCGCCCTGATGAGCCGCCACAAGCTGGAGTTGCAGAACATCGAGCTTGAACTCCTGATCAGCGAAGATCTCCCGCCGGTCCGGGGGGACGCCAACCAGTTGCAGCAGTGCATCATCAACCTGATCTTCAATGCCATTGACGCCATGCCCCAAGGCGGCCGCCTGCGGCTGGAGGCCCAGCGCAGCCCTGGCGGCAACGAGGTGACCATCACCGTCACGGACTCCGGAGCGGGGATCCCGGCCGCCGATCTGCCCCATATCTTCGAACCTTTTTTCACCACCAAGGCCGAAGGCTACGGCGTGGGGCTGGGTCTTTCCACGGTTTTCGGCATCATGCAGCGCCACAAGGGCGCGGTCACGGCCAAAAACGTCGCGGGTAAGGGAGCGGCCTTCACCCTGCATCTGCCCCTGGCCCCCGCCGGCGCATCGCCTCGAGAAGCCTGATGTTTCATATGTTGCATCCGGTTTATGCAACGCACAACCATCTGTTTAAAATATTGTTTTATTCAAATTAAGGCCCACCCATTCTCCGTTTGATGCATTTTTATGCATCATTTCGGCAACATCGCCCCCCGGCCACCGCCCAGCAGCTTCCAACCCTGGCCTTGAAAATCAAAACAATATTAATTTCAATAAGTTGAACAAACCGGCACGTTAAATGCTGTGGTTAACTGGACGATGCCCGTGTACCCCGCGAACGTTTGCCCCAGGAGCCCATCGTGAGCCAGAAGACCGGCGCTAAAAAGATCCTGATCGTCGACGACGAAGCCGACATGGTCACCTTCATGGCCACCTTGCTGGCGGCCAACGGCTACAGCCCGATCGTCGCCCGCAACCCGGCCGAAGGCATGGCCAAGGCCCTGGCGCTCACGCCTGACTGCATCATCCTCAACGCCATGATGACCGGGGACGGCGGCATCACCCTCTATGTCAACTTGAGATGCAACCAGCAGCTGCGGACCGTTCCGGTCATCATGCTGTCCGCCATCGGCAAAAAGATCTTTCTCTTCTACCCCGAAACCCAGACCACGACCGGCGGCCGGGAGCTGCGGGAGCCGGAGTGCTGCCTGGAAACCCCTCCTGACGCCGAGGAACTGCTGCGCCAGGTGCAGAGGCTGTCCGCGCCGAGGTCCTAGCGTTGGCGCCGGCACCATCAGGGAGAGACCCATGGCCATCAAAATCGGGTTTTACATCTGCCACTGCGGGATCAACATCGCCTACCGGGTCCGGGTAAGGGAGGTGGCCGATTTTGTCCGCGGCCTGAAACATGTGGTGGTGGCCCGCGATTACAAATTCATGTGCTCGGACCCCGGCCAGGAAATGATCGAGAAGGATATCCGCGAGTACGGGCTCAACCGCGTGGTGGTGGCCTCCTGTTCGCCGCGATTCCACGAAAAGACCTTCCAAGGGGCCTGCCAGCGGGCCGGTCTGAACCCCTACATGTTCCAGATGGCCTCGGTGCGTGAGCAGGTATCCTGGGTCACCCAGGATCCCGACGAGGCCACCCGCAAGGCCAAAACCCTGGCAGCGGCGGCCATCAATCGGGTGAACTTCCACGAGGCCCTGGAAACCCGTGAAGTGGCAGTCCACCCCGACCTGCTGGTGGTCGGCGGGGGGATCGCCGGCATGCAGGCGGCGCTGGATATCGGCAATGCCGGCCGCAAGGTCTACCTGGTGGAAAAGGACACCACCATCGGGGGCCACATGCTGCAGTTCGACAAAACCTTTCCGACCCTGGACTGCGCCGCCTGTATCGGAACCCCCAAGATGGTGGAGGTGGCCCAGAACCCGAACATCGAACTGCTCTCCTACAGCGAGGTGACGGCGGTTTCGGGCTACATCGGCAACTACACGGTCAGCATCCGGCGCAAACCGCGCTACGTCAAGGAGGGGGTCTGCACCGGCTGCGGCGAGTGCACCAAGGTCTGCCCAGTGACGGCGCCCAGCGCCTGGGATCAGGGTCTGAGCCAGCGCAAGGCCATTTACCGGGCCTTTCCCCAGGCGGTGCCGATCACCTTCTGCATCGACAAGCAGGACCGCGCACCCTGCACCACCACCTGCCCGGCCGGCATCAACGTCCAGGGCTACGTGCAGCTCATCGGCCAGGGCAAATACCGCGAAGCCGTGGCGCTGATCATGGAGCGGCTGCCCCTGCCGGGGATTCTCGGTCGGGTCTGCCCGCACCCCTGCGAGGCGGCCTGCCGCCGGGCCGAGGTGGACGCCCCGGTGGCCATCCGCGAACTCAAGCGCTTCGCGACCGACCAGGTGGACCCCGCCCAGCGCCCAAGGCCCGAGATCACCGAGCGCCCGGAGAAAATCGCGGTGATCGGCGGCGGCCCGGCCGGCCTAACGGCGGCCTACTTCGCCCGCCTCAAAGGCTACCAGGTGACCCTTTTCGAAGCCCTGGAAACCCTGGGCGGCATGCTGCGGGTGGGAATCCCCGACTACCGCCTGCCGTCTGCTGTGCTCGACGGCGAGATCGACTTCATCCTCGATCTGGGGGTCAACGCCCGCACCGGGATGCGCCTGGGACGCGATTTCACCCTGGCCGATCTTCAGCAGGAGGGCTTTGCCGCGATTTTTATCGCCATTGGCTGCCACGCCTCCCTCAAGCTGGGAATACCCGGAGAGGACGAGACCCGCGGAGTGATCGACGCGGTGACCTTCCTGCGCGAGGTCAACCTGGGCGCACGCACCGCCGTCGGCAAACGGGTGGTGGTGGTCGGGGGCGGCAACGTGGCCATCGACGCCGCCCGCGTGGCGCGGCGGCTCGGCGCCGAAAAGGTGACCGTGGTCTACCGCCGCTCCGAGGCGGAGATGCCGGCCTACCCCGAGGAGGTCGCCGGCGCCCTGGCCGAGGGCGTTACCTTCGAATATCTCACCGCCCCGGTCCGCGTCCTCGGTCCCCAGGGCGCCGTCACCGGCTTTGAATGTCTGCGCACCCAGCTGGGGCCGCCGGACGGCAGCGGCCGACGGCGCCCGGTACCGCTCGCCAACTCGGAATTCCAAATCCCCTGCGACACGGTGATCCCCGCCATCGGCCAGCGCACCGCAAGCGCGTGGTCGGCGGCCGAAACGGCCCCCGCCTGCACAGAGCGCGACACCATCGCGGTCAGCCCCGAGTCCATGTCCACCACCCTGCCCCACGTGTTTGCCGCCGGGGATGCGGTCACCGGCCCGGCGACCGTCATCGAGGCGGTGGCCGGTGCCCGGCGGGCGGTGGCGGCCATGGACCGCTTCATCCGCGGGGAGACGATCGAGACCGCCGAGCGGCCCGCCGACCCTTCGGCGGCCTCGGCGGCCGGCTGGCGCGAAATCCCGAATGACCTCCCAACCGCCGAGCGTCTGCAGCCCGCGCATCTGTTGGCAGCAGAGCGCCCGACGGACTTCGCCGAGGTGACCTCCGGGGTGACGCCCACAGCGGCCCGCCAGGAAGCCGAGCGCTGCCTCAACTGCGGGGTTTGCTCGGAGTGCATGGAATGCGTCAAGGTGTGCGAGGCCCGGGCCATCGACCACCGCATGCAGCCCGAAACCCTGGAAGTCCAAGTGGGCAGCATCATTCTGGCCACCGGCTACGACACCCTCGACCCCAGCCCCATGCATCCCTTCGGCTACGGCCGTTTGCCCAACGTGTTCACCAGCCTGGAATTCGAGCGCCTCAGCAACGCCACCGGCCCCACCGGCGGCAAAATCCTGATTCGCGACGAAAACGGGGACTTCACCCGGGTGCCCCGAAGCGTCGCCATCCTCCACTGCGTCGGCAGCCGGGACGTCAACTACCACGAATACTGCTCGCGGGTCTGCTGCATGTACGCCCTGAAATACACCCACCTGCTCAAAGAGAAGATCGGCCACGACACGGCCGTCTACGATTTCTACATCGACCAGCGCTGCTACGGCAAAGGCTACGAGGAATTCTATCGCCGCTGTCAGGAGGAGGGCACGATCTTCGTGCGCGGTAAAGTGGCCGAGATCACCGACCAGGCCGAGACGCCGTCGGAGAAGGGCAAGCTGGTGGCGATCGCCGAGGACACCCTGATGGGGCGCCGCATGCGGGTGCCGGTGGACATGGCCATCCTGTGCACCGCCATCGAGGCCCGCACGGATGCCGCCGAGGTGGGCCGGATTTTCGGGGTCAATCAGGGCGCCGACGGCTTCTTCCTGGAGGAACACCCCAAGCTGGCGCCGCTGAACACCGCCACCGACGGCGTCTTTCTGGCCGGCACCTGCCAGGCCCCGCGGGATATCCCCGACACCGTCGCCCAGGCATCGGGGGCGGCGGCCAAGGCCCTGGCGCTCTCCACCCGGGGGTGGGTGGAAATCCCCTCGGCCATCTCCTGGATCGACCCGGACATCTGCGCCGGCTGCCAGGTCTGCATCGGGCTGTGCCCTTATGGTGCCATCGAGTTCGACCCGCGCCGCCAGGTCTCGGTGATCAACGAGGCGCTCTGCAAGGGCTGCGGCAGTTGCGCTGGCTTCTGCCCCAGCAGCGCCGCCCAGGTCCGGCACTTCAAGGAGAAACAGCTTTTTTCGGAGTTGGACGGGATCATGGACGCCCTCCATGAGGTCGGCCCGTAGCCCGCGATCCGGGCTTGTCTGCCGATACCCGCCACCCCTCGCTACTGGAGGCAACCATGGACGCTTTCGAACCCACCCTGATCGCCTTTGTCTGCAACTGGTGCACCTACACGGCCGCCGACCTGGCCGGCACCTCGCGCCTGAGCTATCCGCCCAACGTGCGCCTGGTGCGGGTGATGTGCACGGGCATGGTGGACCCCAAATACGTGATCAAGGCCCTGCTGGAAGGGGCCGACGGGGTGCTGGTCAGCGGTTGTCATCCGGGCGACTGCCATTACATCAACGGCAACTTCAAGGCCCGCCGGCGCATCAAGCTCCTCCAGGAGATCCTGCCCCAGTTCGGGTTCGCCCCCGAGCGGCTGAAACTCACCTGGATCGGCGCCAGCGACGGCATCCAGTTTGCCGACACCATTACCCAGCTGGTGGCGCGGCTGAAGGCCCTGGGTCCCAGCGAGGCCCGCAGCCAGATGGTGATCTGAGTGTACCCCTGCAAACGGGGGCCATCCGATTGGGCCCCTGCGGAGGACCCCATGGCGCGCATGCTGAAAATCGACGTGACCGCCGGTGACATCCTGCCGGCGCTGCAGGCCTTCTTGAAATCGGTGCTGGCCCAGGAGGAGATCAGCGCCCTGCTGGTTCCGCTGCACCTGCCGGCGAAAGCGCGGGTGATGCCGACCCTGGTGTCGGATCCCGCCAGGCTTGACGCAGCCGACCCGCTGGCGCCGGCCTTTCCCTTGAACGCCGCGCGCCTGGCGGCGCGCCTGACCCGCCGCGGCGCCGGCGGCCGGATCGCGGCGGTCCTGCGGCCGTGCGAAATCCGCGCCCTGGTCGAACTGGTCAAGCTCAAACAGGCCAGCACCGAGGACCTTATTTTGATCGGGATCGACTGCCTGGGCGCCTTCACCAACCGCGACTACACCCGCTATGCGGCGAAAACCGGCGCCGAGGCCACGGCCGCGTTTTACCGCGCCATCCTGGCCGATGGAAGGCCGCCGGAGGCGTTCGAGCTGGCGCCGGCCTGCCGGGTCTGCGAACACCCCGTAGCCGAAGGGGCCGACATCTTAATCGGGCTTTACGGCGCCGCCCCCGGGGGGCCGCTGTGGGCCGAGGCCCGGACCCCCCAGGGGGAGGCGTTCCTGGAGCAGCTCGGGGCGGGGTCCACGGAGGCCCCCGCCGGACGCTCGGCGGCGGTTGCCGCCCTCGTCGCCGAGCGCAGCGCGCGCCGGGACGCGATGTTCGCCGCCACCCGGGAGCAAACCGGCAGCCTGGAGAAACTCAGCGCCTATCTGGCCGCCTGCATCAACTGCTACAACTGCCGGGTGGCCTGCCCGGTCTGCTACTGCCGGGAGTGCGTTTTCGTCACCGACGTCTTCGACCACGAACCGTTCCAGTATCTCAAGTGGGCCCATCGCAAGGGGGCCGTCAAGATGCCCACCGACACGATTTTCTTTCACCTGACGCGGCTAGCCCACATCAGCACATCCTGCGTGGGCTGCGGCCAGTGCTCCAACGCCTGCCCCAACGAGATCGCCGTCATGGAGCTCTTTCGCAGCGTTTCCCACCGCACCCAGGCGGCGTTCGAGTACGAAGCCGGCCGCAGCCTGGACGAACCGCTTCCGCTGGCGGTCTTCAAAGAGGATGAATTCGGGGAGGTCACCGGCCTGTAACCCCACGCTCCGGCCCGCCGCAGCGGCGGCAATGACCCGGGAGACCACCACTAACAGAGGCCAGCCATGAAACGAAAAATCGGCAGCGCAATGGTCGTCGGCGCCGGGATCGCCGGCATCCGGGCAGCCCTGGATCTGGCCGAAACCGGCTACGGCGTCACCCTGATCGACCGCGCAGGGCATATCGGCGGGATTCTCAGTCAATTGGACTACCAGTTCCCCAGCAATGGCTGCGGCATGTGCAAGATGCTGCCGCTGGTGGCGCGCGACGCCGGCTCCCAGTACTGTTTGCGCAAGGGGCTTTTCCACGAGAATATCGAGATCCTGCTGGCCACCGAGATCGCCGCGATCTCGGGCGAGGCCGGCCATTTCGAGGTGACCCTGCGGCAGACGCCAAACCCGGTGGACCCGGAGCGCTGCATCGGCTGCGGGGCCTGCACGGCCGTCTGCCCGGTGTCGGTGCCCGATGAATTCAACGCCGGGCTCAGCTTGCGCAAGGCCATCTACCTGCCCGTGCCACATGCCGTCCCCAACCCCTTCAGGATCGATACGGCGGCCTGCACCGGCTGCGGCGCGTGTGTCGCGGCCTGCCCCACCGGTGCCATCCAGCTGGGTGACAAGGGACGGGAACGCTTCCGGGTGCTGGTGGTGGATGACGAACTGATCGTGCGGGATTCCATCCACGCCTGGCTGACCGACGAGGGCTACACGGTGGAGATGGCCGCCGGCGGCCAGGAGGCCTTGGAGCGGCTGAGCCGGGAGCGGTTCCAGCTGATGCTGCTGGATATCAAGATGCCCGGCATGGATGGGGTCGAAGTCCTGCAAAAAGCCCGGGAAATTCAGCCGGACCTGTGCGTGGTGATGATGACCGCCTATGCCACGGTTGAAACAGCCATCGAGGCCATGAAGGCCGGCGCGCGCGAATACCTGCTCAAGCCCTTCGATCCCGACACCCTCAGCGATCAGGTGGGGCGCATTCACCATCAAAGCGAGCTGGCCGAAGCGCGGCGAATGGAGACCGGCGCACTGATCCTCTGCGGGGGGACCGATTACTTCGACCCGTCGGAGGGCAAAAACCCCTTTGCCTACCGGCAAAACCCCCATGTGCTGACCAGCCTGGAATTCGAACGGATCTTAAGCGGCACCGGCCCCAGCGGCGGGCGGCTGGTGCGCCCGGTAGACGGCAAAACGATCACCAAGATCGCTTGGATCCAGTGCGTCGGCTCCCGCGATCTTCAAAGCGGAGCGGACTTCTGCTCCACCGTCTGCTGCATGTATGCCATCAAGGAGGCCCTCCTGGCCCGTGAAAAAGCCGCCGCCATAAACACGACGATCTTCTACATGGACTTGCGCACCCCCGGAAAGTCATTCCAGCGCTACCGCGACCGGGCCGAGCGGGAAGCGGGCGTGCGGTTTGAGCGGGGCCGGATCCACTCCGTGATCCCCGACCCGGACAGCGGCGACCCCGTACTGGCCTACGTTTCCCTGGAGGGCGAACGCCGCCAGGAGCGCTTTGACCTGGTGGTGCTCTCCGTCGGCCAGCGGCCGGCGGCCGGTGCGGCCCAACTGGCCGAAATCGCCGGGATCGAACTGAACCCCTGGGGGTTTGCCCGCAGCGCCCCGTTTTCCCTGACCAGAAGCAGCCGCGAGGGCATTTTCCTGGGGGGCGCCTTTGCCGGCCTGGAGGACATCTCCGAAGCGGTCATCCGGGCCAGTTCGGCCGCCTTGAGCGCCTCGCGGGTGCTCCACGCCGGCGGCGGCAGCCTGGGCGCGGCCCCATCGCCGGCGCCGACCTTTCGGGACGTCAGCCGCGAGGCGCCACGGGTCGGGGTGGTTTGCTGCACCTGCGGCGGGGCCCTGCCGCTGACCGAAGACCTGTCCGCCCGCCTGCAGCAGGACCCCGCGGTGGCCTGGGTCGCCGCCCTGGAAAACACCTGCACCGCCCAGGGCTGGAGCGCCCTAATGGACCTGGTGAAGGCCCGGAACGCCAACCGTCTGGTGCTTGCCGCCTGCCAGCCCTACAGTTACGCCCGCAAACTGGGTGAACTGGCCGCGGCCGTCGGGCTGGAACCGGCCCTGATGACGGTGGTGGACATCCGCAGCCTCCTGCCCGCCGGCGCCGCCACCGGCCCGGCACCCGCGGAGCTGGCGCGGGTCGTGGCGATGGGGGTTGCCGCGCTGAAAACCGTGGCGCCGGGGCCGGTAGCCAGCATCGCAGTGGTCCAGGAGGCGCTGGTGGTGGGCGGCGGAATCGCCGGCATGACCGCGGCCCTGGGAATCGCCGACCATGGCTATGCGGTAAACCTGGTGGAGCAGGCCGAGAACCTGGGCGGCAACCTGAACTGGCTGGTCTCCACCTTGGACGACCAAGACCCCAGGGCCCTGCTGGGCGAGACCGTCGCCCGGGTGCAAAACCACCCCCGCATCACGGTCCACACCGGCAGCCGGGTGGCCGGGGGTTACGGCGAGGTCGGCCATTTTTTGACCACCATCACGGGACCCGAAGGGCGGACCATCACCCTGGAGCACGGGGCGGCGATTCTGGCCACCGGCGGCAGCGAGGCGCCCACCACGGCCTACGGCCACGGGGAAAACGCCGCCGTGACGACCTTGAAGGGGATGGAAATCGGTCTGGCCAGCGGAACCATCGATCCTGCCGGCCTGACGGCCGTCGTCATGATCCAGTGTGTGGAGTGCCGCGAGGAACCCCGCAACTACTGCAGCCGGGTCTGCTGCCCCTCAGCCCTCAAACACGCTCTCGGGCTCAAAAAACGCAACCCGGATATCGGGGTCTACGTTTTGTACCGGGACCTGATGAGCTGCGGCTTCAGCGAAACCTACTACACCCGGGCGCGTCAGGCCGGAATCCTGTTTTTTCCTTACAGCCTGGAGCGTAAGCCCGAGGTGACCATCGACGCCCAAGGCCGGCCGCTGGTGACGGCCTTCGAACCGCTGGTCGAGCGTGAGGTCGCCATTTCCGCCGATCTCGTGGTGTTGGCCACCGGCATCGTGCCCCATCTGCCGGCAGCGCTGGTGGACGCATTCGGCGTCACCCGCGACCGGGACGGATTTTTCCAGGAGGCGGAATCCAAGTGGCGGCCGGTGGATGCCATCAAGGAAGGGGTCTTCGCCTGCGGTCTGGTGCGCGCACCCCACGGTATCCCGCAATCGATTGCCGAGGCCGAGGCCGCAGCCCAGCGGACCCTGCGCATACTGGGGCGCGAGCGCCTGCCGGCGGCCAAGGTGGTGGCCGAGGTGCGCCACAGCCTCTGCAGCCGCTGTGAACGCTGCCTGGACGCCTGCCCCTACGGCGCCCGGCACCGCAACCCGGAACTGGACAGAATCGAGGTCAACCCGGCCATGTGCCAGGGCTGCGGGGCCTGCGCCGCGGTCTGCCCCAACAGCGCAGCGATTGTGGCGGGCTTTACGGACACCCGGATGATGGCGGTGATCGACGCCGCACTGGAGGGGGTGTCGTGAGCGCCGCCTGCGGCGCCCCGGCCGCCAGCCCGTTTCCCTGCCAACGGCGGAAGGAGTTCAGATGAAAGTCAGCGCCAGCGCAAACCCTCCGGCTGCAGACGCCGGTGACGACGACTTGCTGAGGGAGATTCGCGCCATGGTCAGCGCCTGCATTCAATGCGGCACCTGCAGCGGCTCGTGCCCCAACGCGCATGCCATGGACTACACCCCCCGCCAGCTCTGGCGCATGGTGCAGATGGGGGAGCAGGACCGCATCTTTGAGAGCAAAACCTTCGCCCTCTGCTCGGCCTGCTACACCTGCAGCCTGCGCTGCCCCCGGGGTCTGCCGCTGACCGACGCCATGGCGGCCCTCAAACAGGCCGCGGCCCGTGCGGACGTCCCGGCTTTCCGGCCGAGCGCCCGATTCTACGGCAGCTTTCTGGAAAGCGTGCGCCGCCACGGGCGGGTGCGCGAGAGCGAATTCATGACGCTCTATTTCCTGGCCATGAAAAACCCGCTGCTGCCGATGAAGTTTGCACCGCTGGGTCTCAAGCTGATGGGCAAGGGCAAGCTGCAGATGGCCCTGCCGACCGGAGCCGGCCGGGGGACCCTGGATGCCATCTTTGAAAAAGTCGCTGAACTGGAGGGGCGCTCATGAAGTATCTCTACTACCCGGGGTGTTCTCTGGAGGCCAGCGCCGGCGAGTACGACCGTTCCAGCCGCGCCCTGTTGACCGCCATGGGGGCCGAGATAACGGAGCTCGAGGATTGGAGCTGCTGCGGTGCCAGCGCCGCCGAGGCCCAAAGCCGGCTGCTGGCCCTGGCCCTACCCGCGCGCAACCTCGCCATCGCCGAAAAGATGGGGGGTACCCACGACCTGGTGGTGCCTTGCAGCGCCTGCTACCTGAACCTCAGGAAGGTTGCGGAAAAAATCGGGCGGGAACCGGAGCTGCTGATGGCCCTCAATACGGTCCTGAGCGCCGATGGGCTGCACCTCAGCGGCGGGGTGCGGGTGCGGCACCTGCTGGACGTGCTGGCCAACGACCTGGGGGCGCAAGCGCTGGGCGCCAAGATCGCACGCCCGCTGAAGGGGCTGACGATCGCGCCCTACTACGGGTGCCAGTGTCTGCGGCCCTACAGGGTATTTGACGACCCCGAAGCGCCCCGGACCATGTCCCCCCTGATCACGGCCGCAGGGGCCGCCGTGCACCCCTGGCAGATGGGGGCGCGCTGCTGCAGCGCCTCGCTGATGACCACCAAACCGGAGGTGGGGCTGCCCCTGGTGGCCAGCATTCTCAAGGCCGCGCACGGTGCGGACGCCATTGCAACCGTCTGCCCCATGTGCCAGATGAACCTCGAGGCTTTTCAGTCCAAGGCCTCTCGTTTTGCCGCCGAGGACCTCGCCATTTCCGTGCTCTACCTGCCCCAGCTGCTGGGCCTGGCCATGGGCCTTTCGGAGTCGGAGCTCGGGCTGGGGTTCAACCTGGCGCTGACGCCGGGGTTCAGGGAAAAGCTGGCCGCCTGACGGCGCTCAAGCCTCCTGATCCCGGGGGCTCTTTTCGGCGGCCTCTCCCGATCCGCCGCCGACGGCGGGCAGACGCACCGAGAAACAGGCGCCTTGCCCCGGTTCGGAGGCCACCGTGATCTCGCCCCCGTGCTGGCGGACGATTTTAGCGGCCACAAAAAGCCCCAGACCGGTCCCTTTGTCGGCTTTGGAGGAAGCGAAGAGGGTGAAAATTCCGGCCCGGGTTTCGGCATCCATCCCGATGCCGTTGTCCTCGACTTCGAACACAACCTGCTGCGACTCCCGGCGGATCCGGAAGGCCACCCGGTGCTCGCTTTTCTGGCGGTCCTCGAGGCAGGCGTCCACGGCATTTTCAAGGATATTGACCAAAGCGGCCTGGATCTGGCCGGCATCCAGCTCAAAGCGCCCCAACCCGGGCGCGAACTCCTGCTCGAAGCGGATGCCGTGGCGCTTCATTTTGGGGGCGATCACGCCGGCTACCTCCTCGCCAAATGCCGCCAGATCGACCGCCGTCCGCACCACCTCCCGTTCCTTGGCCTGGTAGAGAATGTCCAGGACCATCCCCCGGATGCGCCCCACCATGAGTTTGACCACCTCCCAGCCCTCCTGGACCTGGGCCTGGTCCTCGCGCGCGAAACCGGCATCGATGAGGTACATCCCGCCGTCCAGCCCCGTCAGCAGCCCCTTGATGGCATGGGAGACGGAACCGATCATCAACCCCAACGAGGCGAGGTGGTCCTGCAGCCGTTGCAGCTGGGTGATGTTGGTGGCCATCACCAGCACGTGGGTGATCTCCCCCAGGGAATCGCGCACGGGGGTGGTCCACACCAGGGTGTTGAAGGGCTCGCCGGTCTCGGTTTTGAAAACCATTTCGGTTTGCTGGGGGCAGCCGCTTTGGAAAGTTTTTTCGACCGGGCAGTCCTCGCAGGGCGAAGCGGCCTGCTTGCAGAGTTCGTAGCAGCAGGCGGCGCCCGGCTCCCCGAAATCCTGCCTGAAGAGCTTGTTGGCGGCCGTGAGGCGGTAGCGGCGGTCCCGCACGGCGATATAGCACGGCATATCGTCGAAGAGTTTCTGGTAGCGGGAAGACTCCGCCGGCTCCTGCGCACCGGCAGCGGTTGCCGCCGCAGGGGTTGCCACCGCCTGGAGCCGGGAGGCCTTTTCGTGCACCAGGGATTCCAGGTTTTCGGTGTACTCTTTTAGTTTGCGGCGAATGAGAATATTTTCGCGGGCCTTCTGGAGGGACTTTTCCAGGGCCTCGTCGCTGATCGGCTTGGTGACGAAATCGGTGGCGTCGTATTGCAGGCTCTTGATGGCGAGGTCCATGTCGCCGTGGCCGGTGATCATGATGACCTCGGTTTCAGGGTTGCGCTGCTTGAGGCGGCGCAGCAGGCTGATGCCGTCCATGCCGGGCATTTTGATGTCGGTGAGCACGATTTCGGGCTGCTCACGGTCGAAAACACCCAAGGCCTCCTGCCCGTTTTCAGCGGTCAAAACGGTGTAGCCGCTGTCTTCCAGAGCAATACCGAGGACTTTGCGAATCCCTTCCTCGTCGTCTACCAGGAGCAGTTTGGGTTTCATGGCACGTGCGGGCAGCGGCTCAATCCGGCAGCCCGATGGCGCGCTGAACGGTCAGCAGCAGCTTGTCGGCGTCAAACGGCTTGCTGAGGTAGGCCACGGCCTTCTTGATGGCGTGGCGCCCGGCCATCCCGCTGATCACGATCACGGGAATGTCCTGCAGTTCGGGGTCCTTGGTCATCCGGCGGTAGAAGTGCGGGCCCCACTCTTCGGGCATTTCCAGGTCCAGGGTGATCAGGTCGGGTTTCTCGCGCTTGACCACATCCAGCGCCGCCACACCGGAGTTGGCGCTGCAGGTGGTGTAGCCGTTGTCTTCCAGCAGCGCGGTGAGGTATTTGACGATAATGGGGTCGTCATCGATGATCAGGATTTTCTTTGCCATGCGGTGACCTCTTTCGGGGCGAATCGGTTGGGGCCTCCGGGAAAATCAGGGGGTTCACACTCACGGCCGGCACCCCGGGGTGTACCCGCTTTTTCCGGGCAGGGCGTTTAGTTCCGGGGGTGGCACTCGGCGCACATCACCGGACCGGCCAGCTGCTCCCGATGGCAGCCGCCACAGCGCAGGTGGTAGACGGCGATCAGTTCGATGGGTTTGGCGCCGGCGGCGGCCAGATGGCATTCCGAGCACTCCATGTCCTCGGAGGATTCGTCCTCCAGCACCTGGCCGTCCTCCACGACGTGATGACAGACATTGCAGGCGTCAATGCCGGCCTTTTCATTGTGGTCGTCATGCACGAAGGGGACCGGCGGCCGCATCCGGTTGCCGAAGGCGCTGTCCCGCACGGTGGTGACGTCTTCCTGGGAATATACGACCGATCCGGCGGCCAGCGCCAGGGCGGCCAACGCCAAGAGTGCAAAGGCCTTCAAAGCGCGGTTTTTCATCAGCTCCCCCCATCTTTTGGCTGCTTCGGCATACCACGGCGGCCCTATTCGGGTTTTTCCATGGTTTCGTAGATCAGGTCCCCGAGAAATTTAAGCTCCAACCCCAGTTGATTGACATGGATGATATCCTCCAACCCGCCGTGGCAGTTGTGGCAGGGGGCGATCACCGTCTTGACGCCCTTGGTCTTGACCCGAAAGAGCTGCTCGGCCTTGACGCGGTTGCCGGTAACGCGCTTGTTCTTGAACGGTGGACCGGTGTTGATCACCCCACCACCGGCACTGCAGCAGTAGTTGTGCTCCCGGTTGGGGTGCATTTCGACGACCTTCTCGCAGAGGGCGTCGGCCACGTAGCGCAGCATTTCGTGCAAACCCCGGCCACGGACCACGTTGCAGGGGTCGTGGATGGTGACCGGGGTCGGGTACTTCTTGGCGATCCGGATGCGCCCCGACTTGAGCAGTTCGTAATAGAACTCGATGGCGTGGACCACCGGGATCGGCGGCATCCGCCACCCCAGGGCGCGGTTGCCCATGTCGTAAACCGAGCGGAAGGCGTGGCCGCACTCGCCCATCACGATCCGCTTGACCTTAAGCCGCATGGCGGTTTCGAAATGGGCGCGCTTCAGGCGGGCCATCATCTCGTTGTCGCCGGAGTACATGCACATGTCGCTGTTGTCCCAGCCGGGGGTGGCCGGCATGGTCCAGTTCACCCCGGCCGTGTTCATGATCACCGCCGCCTGGTAGATCAGCTGGGCGCGGAATTTGGGCTCCGGGCCGATGACCGAGTAAAACACATCGGCCCCTTCCTTCTCCAGCGGAATCCGGAGCTTCGGAATCTCCTCCTGGGCCTCTTCCTCCTGCCACTGGAGGCTGTCGATCCATTCGTCTTCCTTGACCCACATCTGGTTCAGGGTGGCCGAGTGGCTGTGGGCGGTATCCTGGAGGTACTGCGGGGTGGTGCCCAGCAGGTGACAGATGCGCCGCATGACGAGCATCAGGTAGGCCACGTCGATCCCGAAGGGACAGTACATGGCACAGCGCCGGCACAGGTTGCACTCGGTGTGGGCGATCTCACAGGCTTTTTCGATGAAGGCCGGCGACACGCGCCCCTTGTGTTTGACGATTTCCCCGAGGGTCTGCTTCACCTTGGCGGCCGGCGCAAAGGCGGGGTCGTTGTCGTTGGAGAGGTAGAAATGACAGGCCTCGCTGCACAGGCCGCAGTGGACACAGGTCTCCAGATAGGCTTTCAGGCGCGCGCCGGTCTCGTTCTTGAGAAACTGCCGGATCACAACCTCGATGCGCTCGGGGGTCAGCTTGGCCGCCCCTTGTGCGATCCCCATGTCGTGAATTTTGGGTTTGTCTTGAGTTGCAGGCGCAACCATGTGCTATCCTCCCCCTCGGGTGGCGTGGTGATCGGTGACGACCCCGGGCCCGTACTGCGGCGGTTGGAAACGGCGGTGCCTACCAGTCCCGGGCGTGGCGCACGGCGCCGAATTCCGAGCCCATATACCCCCGCATGAAAGGAAAAAATATCATGTGACTGAGCTTGGTGAACGGGATCGCCATCAGCAGGATCTCACCGGAGAGGATGTGCACGATCCCCATCGTCCGGAAACCGATCCACTGGTGGTAGGTCCAGAAACCGGTGACGAAGGGCGCCGCCACCAGCGCCAGGATGACGAAATCCGACGCGCTGCTGAGATACTTGACATCCGGCAGCACCAGCCGGCGCACCAGGAAAAACAGGCATGCGGCGATGACCACCAGGGTGAGTACGTCCCCGGTAGCCTCCGAGATATACCACCAGCTGACGTTCCAGCTTTGCTTCCAAAGCACCACGTGCGCGAAAAGAAAGATCGGCACCAGAAAGAGACAGACGTGGAAGGTGAAAGTGACGATCGTAAAGACCGGGCGGCGGCGGGAATTCAGGCTGCCGAAGGGCGCCAGCCAGTGCATGATCGAGCGCAGGGCGTAGCGCAGATCCATGTAGGAGTATACCACCAGATCCTTTTTGCGCGCCAGCAGTGCCATGGACACCAGCCGGTAGAGCACCCCGCCGAGAAACACGGCCGCGGTCACCCAGAGCAACGGTCCGGCCACGAAGTTGTAAACAGCGTGCATCTTTGCCTCCCCGAATGGATCGCTTGCAAGGGCCTCAAGGGCGTGGCGGCTTATGCGGCCTCACGCTGCTACGCATCCAGCGCAACCACCTCGCGGTAATAGCGGCCGCTTTCAGCCCCGCTGCCAACCCCCCGAATCAACAGCCGCTTTCCGTCCGGGCTGAAGGCGGGGCTCCAGAGGGCTTCGAAATCGCTTCGCAGCACCTGGCCGTCCAGCAGTAGGCGGTAACCCCCGTTTTTTTCCACCTTGGCGGCGACGTGCCGGCCATCCGGGCTGAAAACCGGCTGCCAGGCCATGTCGTGGTCGCCGTCCCAGGCGCGGCCGTCCACCACGATGGTCCAGCGGTCCTTCTCTTTGGCAACGCAGGCGATATGCCCCCCCTGGGGGCTAAAGACCGCCTCGGAGACCAGCCCGTCGAAGGTTCGCGACCAGGGGCGGTCGTCCACCGCAATGGTCCACTTGCCGAACCTGGGAGCTACGATCGCCGCAAGCTGCCGACCGTCGGGGCTGTAGGTCTGGTGCCAGAGCTGCACATAGTCGCCGCTCCAGAGGCGCTCGCCGTCACGGGCCAGGGTCCAGCTGCCACCGATTTTGACCGGCGCGCAGACCGTGCCGTCCTGGGGGTGAAAGCGCGGCTCCCAGACGGCGTTGAAGCGCTGCCCCCAGGTGGCGCCGTCCACGGCGATGGTATAGTCGTAAAGGGTTGTTCGCACCTCGGCGGCCACATGCCCGCCGTCGGAGCTGAAATCCAATCCCCAGACATTCACGAAATTCCGCTCCCAGGGCTTCCCGTCCACCGCCACCGTGTAACAGCCTTCTTGAAACTTGAAGATTTCCCCCTCGTTGAAGGCGACGGTCTGCACCACCGCGGCGGCCCGGCGGCCGTCCGAGCTCAGGCGCAGATTATTCAACGCTCCGAAGGCGCTTTCCCAGGGAACACCGTCCAGCACGGCGAAATATTTCATCGCCTTCTGGGCGGCGGCGGCCACATGTCCACCGACGGCACCGAAGAGGGGGTTCCAGAGGTAGTCGAAGCGCTCCTCCCACGTCTCGCCGTCCAGCGCCAGGGTCCACTCGCCGCCGTCCGAGACGATGGCCGAGACGCGGCCATCGGGGGTGAAGCGCAAAAACCAGATCTTGTCGAAGGTGTTCTCCCAGGCGTCGCCGTTGACGCAGACCGAAAAACTGCCCTCCTCGGTCTTCACCACGGCGGCAATCTGCTCGCCGTCGGGGCTGACGTAGGGCTCTTCCACCCACGGGTGGATCTCCCCCCACCGCCCCGGATCCGCAACGAGTCTCCTTCCGATCTCCCAGTCCCAGCTGTTTGAACCGCCCATGGACTCCTTCTCCTTTTGTCGCCTGGAAACCGCTGCGCAACAGCGCCTCGCGAAAGGGCCTCGCTGAACTTAATGATGGCGGCCAGGCCGGGCCAAGTTCACTATGGCATCAATTCAGCTCGATTTCAACTCCTTAAGCCGGCAGACAGCGGCCACGCCAGGAAGCCGCAGGCAATCCCGATCACAGATCGATTCCGTAGCGCTTCATCTTGCGCCACAGGGTGGTGCGGTTGATTTTCAAAGCCCGGGCGGTCTTGCCGCGTTTGCCCCCGTGGGCCTGCAGCAGCTGCAGGATCCGATCGCGTTCCGGACGGCCACCCCCCGCCGCCTGCGGGCGATGCTCCGGAGATGTCTGGGGCGGGGCGCCGGGGCCGTTTTTCAGCAAAAAAACCGGCAGGTGGCGCCACTCGATGACCTTTCCCTGACAGATGATCAGGGCATGCTCGAGAATGTTTTCCAGCTCCCGGACGTTGCCGGGGTAGTCATGGTTGAGCAGCACTTCCATGGCCCGCTGGGAGATGCGCTCGACCTGGGTGGTGCGGGTGGCGCAGAGGCGTTTGAGCACATGGGCGATCAAGAGGGGCAGGTCCCCCTGGCGGTCCTTGAGCGGTGGCAGCTCCAGGCGCATGACGTTCAGACGGTAGAAAAGATCCTCACGAAAACGCTTCTGGTGAACCAGCTTTTCCAACCCCAGGTTGCTGGCCGAGATGATGCGCACGTCGACCTTGGTGGTACGCCGGCTGCCCAGCGGGTAGAACTCCTTGTCCTCCAATACCCGCAGCATTTTGGCCTGCAGCGAAAGGGGCAGGTCGCCAATTTCGTCCAGAAAGATGGTCCCGCCGTCGGCCTCCTGGAAGCGGCCCGGCTTGTTCTGATCCGCTCCGGTGAAGGCCCCCTTGACATAGCCGAAAAACTCCGATTCCAGAAGGGTGTCCGGCAGGGCGGCGCAGTTGACCTTCACCAGCGGCTTGCGGGCCCGGGGGCTGGCGTTGTGAACGATCTTGGCAAGCAGGTCCTTGCCGGTGCCGGTGGGCCCCTCGATCAGGATAGTGGCCTGGCTGGCGGCAATCACCGGCACGATCTCGAATATTTTCTGCATCACCGGGTCCTTGCCCACCATGTCATAAAAGGTGTAGCGCTCCTGGATGGCGCTGTCGAACTGGTATTTCAGCGAAAGGTCCGTGAGGGTCGCCAGGCCCCCCACCGTGACGCCTTTTTCGTTTTTGAGGGCCATGCAATTGACCCGCACGGGCAGGGGCTGCCCCTGCCGGGTGACCACCCGCGTTTCGATACCCGACGGACCCCGACCGCTCTCGGCGCCCGCCCGGTTGGCGCGCATCTCGCGGCACAGATCACGGCCGAAAACAGCGCTGCAGGGCCTGCCCAGCAGACTTTTGCGGCTGTAGCCGGTGATGCGCTCGGCCATGGTGTTGAAGAAGGTGATGTGGCCGCCGCGATCCACGGTCAGGACCCCGATGTCCAGGTTGTCCAGTATGATCTTGAGCCTCAGGTCGTCATAGCGGATCCGCCGGATCAGGGACTTGAAGACCGTGTGGTCCTGGAACACCTGGATGCAGCCCGCCGGCCTCTGATCCGGACCGTAGAGCGGCGCCTCGATCCGGGTGATGCTGTGCTCGCCGCTGGTGACATCGGTGATTTCGATTTCCGCACACGCCTCGGTTCCGCCCGGCGGGGTTTGCAGCCCGTCCACATAGCGGCAGCTGCCCCCGCAGAGGTAGTCGCGGAACACCTCGTAGCAGAATTTGCCGACCACATCGGCGGCTTTGCGATCGGTGAGCTGCTCGGCCGAGCGGTTGATGCCCAAGATGCGCCGGTCCGGCGAAAGAACGATGCTTCCCAGCGCGAGGCAATCCAGGATTCCGCCCAACTGCTTGAAACCGATCAGGATGTTTTCCATCACGACCCACCAGCGGCCGGAAAGCTCAACCGGAAGCACGCCCCTTGGCCTTCTTCAGAGACCACCTGAATGTCGCCGCCGCAGTCCTTGACGATCCCATAGCTGATGGAAAGCCCCAGGCCGGTTCCCTTGCCAACCTCCTTGGTGGTGAAAAAGGGCTCGAAGATCCGGTCGCGCAAGGCCTCGGGAATCCCGCCGCCCGAATCCGACACCTCTGCAATCACCCGGCTGCCGACGGGATAGGTCCTGAGCGCGATCTGCTTGGCACCCGGGGGCGGCAGCGCCTCCCCCTGCCAGTGGTCCTCGATGGCGTCCCGGGCGTTAATCAGGAGATTGATGAAGACCTGCTCCAGGCGATCCGCATCGGCCATCACCAGCGGCAACTCGGGGTGGTAGTCGCGCGTCACCGCGATTGCGCGCACCTTGAGTTGCTGACTGAAAAACTCGAAGGCCTTGTCCAGCACCTGGTTGAGCTGCACCTGGCCCAAGTCCAGGTCCGACTGCCGGCCGAACTCGCGCATGTGGTTGATAATCTTGGTGGCGCGGTCGACGTGCCCGTCGATTTCACCGGTCAGGGTCAACAGGATCTCTTCCTTGATCGGCTCCCCGCGACTGGCCTTCTTTTTCAGGAAACTGCTGGCGGTCTTGATCACCGACAGGGGCTGGTTGAGCTCGTGGGCCACACCGGTGGCCATCTCCCCCAGGGTGGCCATCTTGCTGGCCTGGATCAACTGCTGTTCGGCCAACAGCTGCTTGGTGATATCGCTGGTGGTCACCAGCAGGACTTTCCTGCCCTGAAACTCGGAGGGCGAGACGCGGATGTCCACGAAGAGGCGCGCACCGTCGCGGTTGCGGTGCTTGACGCGGTTGATGGCCGCACTGGTCATGAGTTTGAAGGCGTAGTGGTCCCGATCCTCCTCCTCGGCAAAGATGTCCAGAAAAGGTTTGCCCAGGATGTCCGCCTGGGTGAAGCCGTAAACCCGCTCAACGCTCTGGTTGCAGTCCAGGACGTGGAGGGTGTCCACATCCAGCACGAAAACCGGATTGGGAATGTTGGTGAAGATGGCCCGGTATTTCTGCTCGGACTTCTCCAGCTTTTCGGCCAGCAGCTTGCGCGGGGTGATATCCAGGCTCATCTCCATGGCGGCCACGATGTTGCCGCGGGCGTCAAAGACCGGCGTGGTCTTGTAAATCCAGTGGGAAACCGAGCCGTCCTTGTTGAGGCCCATTTCCTCGCCGGAGTGGGACTGGCCGTCGGCAAAGGTCTTTTCCACCGGGCAATTGTCGCATTTTTGCCGCCGACTCTTGTAGGCCGAGTAGCAGAAATCGCCCGGATTTGGCGCGAACTGGTTGGCAAACTGGCGATTGTACTGCAGCAGGCGGAACTCACGGTCCTGCACCGTGATCAGGCAGGGAACGGCCTCAAAGAGGTTCTGATATTCGTCGCGCTGCTGGTTGAGGGCTTCCTGATTGGCGGCGATCTCTTCCCCCATACGGTTGATGGCCCTGGCCAGCTGCCCCATCTCATCCTCCTGGCGAATGTCCACCCGGCTCAAGTAGTCCCCATGGCCGATGCGCCGCGTGCCTTCGATGAGCTTGCGCACCGGCCGGTTGACGAAGGCCATCACCAGCAGGAAAATACCGGTGGATGTCATCAGGAAAACCAGGCCGGCCAGCCCGATGATGCCCTTTTCGATCAGCAGCACCTGCCGGTCGGTTTCCTCGAGGGAGACCACCACGTCGAGGGCACCCAAAACCTTTTTGGACTTGGGGTGCACATGGCAGGGGTCGGCGGAGCAGCCGGGCTCGTTGAAAATCGGGCTGATGATGCCCAGATGGCGGTAGCCGTCGTCAAGGGCGACGATCCGGATGCGCTCCTCGAGCCCCAATTTTTCCTGGGGCGGCTCGGTCCGGTGGCAGATGTGGCAGGCTTCGTCGCGAATGTTGGTGAAGCGGTCCACCTCGGAGCTGCGGTTGGAGTACTTGATCTGGCCGGCTTTGTTGTAGATCCGGACGGCGTCGAGGCCTTCCTGCCCGCCGATATTGGTGATGATCTGGTTGATGTCGTCGCGCGAGTTGAGCATCATGGCGTAGTGAGTGCCGAGACGGATGGTGGTGGTCAGGCGGTCGGCGCTGGCGACGACATCCGCCATGATTCTCTTTTGCTGGTAATCGATGGTAAAATAAGCCCAGGTGGCGATGGAAAAAAGCAGGGTCAAACCGACCGTCAAAATCAGCTTGGCAATCAGACTGTGACGCAGCCTGAGTAATTTTTTGAGCATGTCTTCACCCCCCTGCAAATCATGCTCCCCGAAAGCAATCCTTAATTTGAACAATAACTTAAAATAATTTTGGGGTCAACCGCCTTGTCCGCTGCGGCTGCCGCCGGACACCCCGTCGGCTCGCCTGCGCACCGCTATTCTTGCTTGACAAAATCAGGAGATCTCACTATGAATACCGGAGCCTGGCAGGACGAATCTCCAAGCGTGAGGCACACTTAATCTGGGCTTCCAGATCGGGACAGGGACAGGATGCACTCATCGGGATTTACAGGACCGTATAGTCTTTCTGCCGATATTTGAGCCTAACTTCTTCAAGGGGGACGAGAATGTACAGAGTTGGCCTTCTGATTTTGTGTCTGATAGTCATCG
>JAJDNY010000029.1 GCA_022340425.1 Desulfobacteraceae bacterium
TGCATGTGTTGATAACCGAGAACCTCTACGATCGCAAGTTCGTCAATTCCTGCACCGTCGGCTTCGAAGAGCTCAAGGCCCAGGTCATGGAATATCCCCCCGAGCGGGCCGCGGAAATCTGCGGCGTCAGCGCCGACCTGATCCGCGAGGCGGCCCGACAGGCGGCGGCGGTCAAGCCGATGATGCTCTGCTACACCCTGGGGATCACCGAGCACACCTGCGGGCGCAACAACGTTCTGTCGGTGGCCAATCTCCAGATGCTGCTCGGCAACATGGGCCTGGAGTGCGGCGGGGTCAACCCCCTGCGGGGGCAGAACAACGTCCAAGGCGCCTGCGACATGGGGGCCTTGCCCAACGTCTTTCCCGGCTACCAGGCGGTCAGCGACGCCGCCGCGCGCAAAAAGTTCGAAGCGGCCTGGGGCGTTGCCCGTCTTCCGGACAAGGTCGGCCTGATGATTCCGCAGATGATGGAGGCCCTGGTGGACCGCCGGGTGCGGGGTTTCTATATCTTCGGCGAGAACCTGGCCAATACCGAGCCGGACATCGCCAAGGTCGAGCATGAGCTGGCCGCGGCCGAGTTTCTGGTCTGCCAGGACATCTTCCCCAATGAAACCACGCGCTTTGCGCACGTGGTACTGCCGGCGGCGGCCTGGAGCGAGAACGACGGCACCTTCACCAACAGTGAGCGCCGTGTGAACCGGGTGCGGACGGCCAGCCCGCCCCCCGGCCAGGCCAAACCCAACTAATTGATATTCAAACAGATCGCCCGCCGAATGGGCCAGAATTGGGCCGCGGACAGCGCCCGTGAAATCTGGGACGATGAGGTCGCGGCCCTGGCGCCCCAGTTGGGCGGGATCAAGTACGCGCGTCTGGAGGGCGACGGACTGCAGTGGCCCTGCACCCATGAGGCCCACCCCGGCACCTGCTTTCTCCACAAGGACGGCGACTTTACCTGCGGCCTCGGGGTGTTCACCCCGGTGGCGTGGACCCCGGCGGCCGAGGTGCCCTGCGAAGAATACCCGCTGGTCTTGAGCACCGGCCGCCGCTTGTACCACTACCATACCCGCACCCAAACCGGCCACTGCGAGGGGCTGAACGATCTGCTGGGCGAGGAGACCGCCGACATTTCACCGGCCGACGCATCGGCCCTCGGGATCCAGGACGGCGAGAAAATCCGGCTGTCTTCCCGTCGCGGCGAAGTCCGCCTGCGGGCCAGGGTGACCCCCGAGGTCTCCCCGGGCATGGTCTGGATGGCCTTCCACTTCCGGGAGGCCTGCGCCAACTGGCTGACCAACCCCGCCTTCGACCCCGTCACCCTGACCGCCGAATACAAGGCCTGCGCCGTGCGAATCGATAAAATCGCGCAGGGCTGAAAAAGGGCCCCATCGACACGGGTCGCTTAAGGAAGGCAGAAAACCATTGGCGGTGGGTTTCTCCCTTTCTTGAATCGCCGTCCCGCGATGGCAAGCCGTTCGATTCATTTGACTTTTGAAGGCACAATGAAACGCGTTCACTAACCATCAGCGGTCTAAAAGCGGTGCGGGACTATTGGGTGACCAAACACGTCATGATCGCCCGCTAAATAACGCCGCTTTTCGCCCCTCACCGGCCGGCAAGGCGGGCATGCTTTTTCCAGGAGAGAAGATGAGCCAAGAGGAGTTCACTGCCAGGGTCAAGCGCAACGTCATCGACAATTTCGACCAAAGCATCGCAATTTACCAGGCGTTTGAGGAAAAGCATGGCTTTTTTTCGGCTCTCGCCTTGAAACTGGCCGAAACCATCGGCCTGCGGGCCGGCGCATCGGTGCTGGACGTGGGGTGCGGCACGGGGATCTCCGCCAGGGTGCTGCATGATCGCTTGGGCTGCGGCGTGCTGGGGGTGGATTTGTGCCCCGCCATGGTGGCTGCCGGGTGTTCGGCGTGCAATCTCCCCGGCATCTGTCTGGCGGTGGGGGACGGGGAGGATCTGGCCCCGGTGGTCAAAGGCCGGCATTTCGATTACGTGCTCTACAATGCCTCGATTTTTATCTTTCCCGACGTTTCCAAAACCATAAATGAAGCCTTTGCCTGCCTTAAAAGCGGCGGTAAAATCGCCTTTTCTTTCTATCCCGAGCTGGTGGGGGAGAACGACGAGGATCTCTTTGCAATGGCGTTTCAGCGGCTGGGAGAGCCCCTGCCGCGATTTCGCGTGATCAGCGATTACGCTAAAATCACCGAGACCCTGGAGCGGCGCTGCGGCAATATCCGCCACCATCGCTGGGAGCGCCCGCTGGCAATTGAATTTTTGCAGGATTTTTTTTCGATACCGGCACAGTCAGCTTCGCTCTTCCCTGGGCGCGGTTACGAGGCCCGGCGCGACCTTGCAAAACGCCTTTTCGCCACCCTGAACGATATGACCGACACGGGGCGGATCGTGTGGCCCATGGCCGAAAGTTTGAAGTAAAAATTGCACGGCCGTCGGTGATTCACCCCTCCGCCCCGGCGAGCGGCCCGGGCGGCATCCATGGCAACTCCGATTGGCGTTGCTTGGGAATTAAACCAGTGCTTGCCAAGCCGCCAGGCTGTCGCCGCAGCGCCGCTTTGGGGGTTGCGGCCGGTGCACCGAATCCCCTTTTACGATCCGGTTTCACCCCTCCCCTGCCCGGGGCCGCCGAAACTCTCCAGGGAGCGGCCGGTGGCTGCCCGGACCCGCCCCGCGATGGCCCGAGCGGCGTCCAGCCGGCGGCGGGCGGCGGCCCGGGCCTGGGGGGCGGCGGTCTTCTGCTCCAGGCGCTCGCCAAACCGCTCGTCAAGCCCCACGAATCGGTCGCCCATCACCAGCTTGTCCGCCAGGTAGACCACCTCGGTCTCCCGGAGCGGGCCCTCGGTCCGCACCGCGATGTCCATGTGGGCCTCGACGACCTCGGCCATGAGCGGCACGCCGAGGGCCCGCAGCAGCGCCCCACCCCGCACCGCGTGGTCCGGCGCACCCCGAAGCATGTCGTGGACCAGGGCCGCACCCCGGACCAGCTCGAGGTCCAGCCCGGCCCCGGCCGCGTTCAGCGCCTCGGCCATCCGTAAGGCCACGTCCGCCACGGCCAGGCAGTGGGCCGCCACCGCCGGCGGCACCTGCAGCCGTTCCAGGAGCGCACCGCACTCCGGCGGCGAGAGGACCCCACGCCTTTCCAGACGCTCGACCAGATGCCGATGGTCCTCCGGCCGGTCCATGTCCAGGTGGATGCCCTCGTCCACCACCGGGACGTCCAGGGCGTGCGCCTCCAGGCGTCCCAGCAGGGCGGCCAGACCGCCGTCCTCCCGCCAGGAGAGAATCCGCTGGATGTGGCGCCCCCCGATCAGGGGCGGGTGGCCCCTCCGCCCCCCGAAGGTGGGGTGGCAAACGGCGCTTCCCCCCGGCGGCAGGGCCGCCAGCAGGTCCCGCAGGGTCGCCGGCCGGACCAGGGGGATGTCCACCGGCAGCACGAAAAACGCCTCCGTGCCGGCGGCCAGACTCGCCACTCCGGCCACCACCGAGGAGAACATGCCTTCCGCGTAGGCCGGATTAAACACCCAGCGGCCGCCCAGCCCCTCCACCCGGGGGGTCAGCTCGGCGGCCCGGTGCCCCACCACCACGTGGACGGCCCCCACCCCCACGGATTGAAAGAGGCGCACGGCCCGCTCCAGGAGGGTCTCCCCGCCCAGGGTCATCAGCGGCTTGAAGTCCCCCATGCGCTCCGAAAAGCCGGCCGACAGGACCAAGGCGGCGACGGATGCCGGATTCACGCCCGCCGCCTGCGGGCCCGGACCTGGATCAGTTCGGCCACGATGCTGAAGGCGATCTCCTCCGGGGTCTCCGCGCCGATAGGCAGGCCGATGGGCGAGGACACCCGCTGCAGGTCGGCCTCGGTGAAGCCTTCCTGGCCCAGGGCTGCGTAAATCTGGTCGCGCTTGCGCCGGCTGCCGATCATCCCGATGTAGCCGGCATCGGTCCGGAGCGCCTGGGCAAGCACCGTCTTGTCGTGGAGGTGCCCGCGGGTCAGGATGACGACAAAGGCCTCGGGGTCGTGCCGGCACCCGTTCAGCGCAACCACAAAGTCCGGCACCACCCGGACCTCCTCCGCATCGGGGAAGCGTTCGCGGCTGGCGAATTCCGGCCGGTCGTCCACCACCACTACACGAAACCCGGCGAACGCGGCCAGCCGCGAGGTGGGCTGGGCCACGTGCCCGGCACCGAAGAGGTAGACAATCTCCCCCGGCAGCACCGCCTCGACCACGGCCAGATCCCCGCCCAGGGCCACGCTGCGCAGGCCGGCTGCACCATCGCCCGCGTCCAGGATGCGCTCCAGCGCCTCGTCGGGAAGGCTGCGGCCGCCGACGACCACCCGGCGATCCTGGATCAGCAGGTGGTCGGTGTCCGCCACCGCCGCCCCCGCAAACCGAATCACGGTCACCAGCTGACAGGCCTCCCGCCGCCCGATGGCGTCCCGCCAGCCCCGCAGCACCCCCGCGGCCGGGCTTCCCGGCCGGACGCACTCCAGGAGCACCTCCAGCCGGCCGCCGCAGATCATGTCCATGGCGGCCACCTCGGAACGGGTCAAGTCGAAGGGCATCAGTAAGGGGCGCTTGGACTGCAGCACCCCGCCGGCCGCTTCGATGACGTTCGCCTCCACCAGCCCGCCGCCGATGGTGCCCCGGATCCTGCCGTAGGCAGTGACGATCATCCGGGTGCCCGCCGTCCTGGGGGTGGACCCGTGGCGGCTCACGATGGTGGCCAGGACGAAGGTCTGACCCTCGTCCAGCAGGCGGGCGGCCGTTTCCGGAATAGGATTCATGGTGCCGTGTCTTTCTGTCTTCTGTCGAAGATGATGCGTTTTGCGGCCCCGCTCGAGGCCTCTTTGGCGGTCCCAAAGCATACGGGTTCGATAGCCATGAGCCCCCGGTGCAGCGCGTCCCGAACCGCCGGCACGCGGGCCAGGGCAGGGCGGATGTCGCTTGCCTTCAATTGGCATTCGGCGGTGCACTGGACGGTCAGCCGCAGGCCCGGGGGCCCCTCCCCGGGGAGCAGCTCCGCTTGAAAATCGATCACCCCGGGCAGAGTGAAAAGCACCTCGTCCAGGGCCGGCATGGTCAGCCGGATGGACTGGTCGATGGCCGCGCCGTTCGCCCGACGCCCCGCGATCTTGCCCAGCCGGCGGAGTCGGCTGCCGCAGGGGCAGGGCTCCGGCAGAAAGCGCGCCAGGTCGTTGGTGCGTTAGTGGACCAAGGGCATGGCGGAGACAGCCAGGATGGTGAAAACGACCTCCCCGGAAACTCCCTCCGGGACCTCCCGCCCGGTCTCCGGGTCCACCACCTCCACGAAGAGGTCCGCCTCGCGAAGGTGGTAGCCGTCGCGGGCCTCGCAGGCCACCCCCCAGCCGAACCCCATCTCGTTCATACCATAATGCTGGAAAACCTGGCACCCCCAAGTCTCCTCGATGACCCCGACAATCGCCTCGGGCACTTAGTCCGTGCTGAGAAGCACGGTCCGCACGACCCCCCGGGGAATCCCGGCCCCCCTGGGGGGTCGCGCCATGGCGAGAACCTGCACGGGAATCCCCACCAGGCAGTCCGGACGATGGGCCATGACCGCCTCTACGGCGGCCCCGGGGTCACGCACCGGGCCGTGCACCACGCCGGCCGCTCCCAGCCGGCCCAGCCCCTCGACAAGCAGCTGCCCCACGCTGCCCGGCTGTTCCCCGGGCATCAAAATCAGCACCCTTTGCCCGGGTGCCACCAGGGTCGACATGCCGTGGTGGAAGAAGTCCACTGTCCTTTCGAGGTCAGCGGCGCTGAAAAACAGACGCTTCGGCGGGCCGCTGGTCCCGGAGGACCGGAGGGTCACCACCCTGGCCACCGCCGACTGGGACACGGCCAGAAAGTCCAAGGGGTCCGCGGCCAAGTCGGCCATGGCGGTGAAGGGCAGCGCCGCGAACCCTTGGAGATCCTGCGGGGGGAAGCCGGGGCGTCCGGCGAACCGGCGACGGTAAAACGGGCTACTGGCGGCCGCATGGGTCAGGCTTTGCCGGGGGCCGCCAGTTGATGCCGCAAAAGCGCCTCCCGCGTGAAGGAGCGCCCCCTTCCCAGATGACCGGAGCACACGACGCTTGCGGCTCCTTGATCCAAATCGTAGCTGATGGATTTTTTTCGTTTTTTGAGGGATTAAGAAAAACGAATCGGGGATAAAAATGACGAAATGGAGGTTTTTACCCAAAAAACCAGAGATCTGCGGGAGTTTGGAGCGGCACGCGCCGGGTTCCTTGCTGACCCGCACACCCCGCCGTGAAACGGCCACAGGGCCTTCACTTTCGGCCGTCTGGTGGGCTCAATCGAATCCGGGGCCGGCACCCCTGTTCACCAGATGACAGTCCTCTACCTTCTTCGCCATGGTGCCATCGATTGGCCGGAACCCGACACCTTCATCGGGCAGACGGACCCACCCCTCAGTGCGGAAGGCAGACGGCAGGCGCTGGCCTGGCGGGACCCCATCGGCGAGGCCGGGTTCTCGGCCGTCTGGTCGAGCGATCTCAAGCGCTGCGCCGAAACCGCCGCTCTGGTTTTCGGCGGCGGTCAGGCGCAGATCCGGTTCTCGTCGGGGCTCCGCGAAATCCACCTTGGCGGCTGGGACGGAATCCCCAGGCGCCGCATCCGGGAAGGCCACCCGGACCTGTGGGAGGCCCGCGGCCGGGATCTGGGTGGTTTCAGGCCGCCGGGGGGTGAAAGCTTCCGTGACCTCCAGCAGCGGGTCGTGTCCCGGGTGGGGGGCTTGGTCGCGAAGGACCCCGGCCCGGTCTGCATCGTTACCCATGCCGGTGTGATCCGGGTCCTGATCTGTCACTGCCTTGGGATGCCCCTTGCCAACCTGTTCCGCCTCCGGTTGGACCCCGCCCGACTGAGCGTCGTCTCCATGGCCCCGGAGCGGCTCGAGTTGCTGGGCTTGAACCTTCCGGCACCGGGTCCCGGCGGGGTGCCCGACCGGCGCCCGAGAGGAACCGCAGGCCCTTCCTGAACGACCGCCCGCCGGTAATCTCTTCAAAGGGATTGTGCAACACCGCCAGAAAGTGGTAATTGGAGTTATTGCCAACACCGATCTGGATCGCCATGACCCGAACACCCGCAACTTTTGCGATCCGCTCCAAGATTTGGATCGAAGGCGCCGACGGCAAGGTGGCCTTCGGCCTGGGGCGCTACCGCATCCTCGAAACCATCCGCCGAACCGGCTCTTTTCACGCCCCCGCCAAGGAGCTCAAGATGAGCTACCGGGCGATCTGGATGCGCATCCGCACCTCCGAGGAAAGCATCGGAAAGTCCTTGGTCGTCCGGGAGGGAAACGGCTCGCGGCTGACCCGATACGCCGAGGGGCTCATGACCCGCTTCGAGAACCTCCAGGCCAGCATCCTGCGCCATGCGGACGAAGGGTATCGGGACATCCTCGCCGAACACCTGACCTGCTCCGACGACCGCTGAATCACCCGCTTACCGTCTACGCGAAGGCAGGGCGCCCGCCCGGGAACCTCACCCGAGTGCTCCTCACAGGTTGCCGGGCTGCCGCCGGCACCTCAAGCCAGACCTCGCGGCCTTCGGCGATAGCTTCATCCAGCAACCGGCTGGTGGGCAAAAGGGTCTGCCAGAGAAGACCGCTGCAGGCCACCTGAACATCGGCAAAATCATGGGTGACCATGAGGGCCGTGATCCCGGTCTCGTGGTGCAGCCGCCTGAGCAGGCCCCGGATCTCTTGGCGAAAATTCGGTTCCAGAGCCGAAAGCGGCTCATCCAGGAGCAGAACATCGGGGGCCACCGCCAGGGCCCGGGCCAGGGCATGAAAGGGCTCTAAGCGCCGCATCTCATTTTTTGACTTCCACCAGGGTGGGCAGCTTGCCCGGCAGCGCACCGTGCACCGCATCCGAAAGGACCTGGCTCGGCGCAATGGTGGGTTGCCCCATCTCCTCCAGAACCTTCAACCCGCCGGCCGGATCGAGGAGATATTCCAGAAAGAGGATCGCGCCATCGGGGTTGGGCGCGTTTTTCAGCAGGGTGACGCCGTAGGTGCTCGACTGGCCGGTTTGGGTGACCCAGGTGCCCGGGGCGCTGCCGGTCACTTTGACCTGGGCCTGGGCGTAAAACGGGTCGAACCTGTAGTTGCCCAGGTTGATGTGGTCGTCGAGCTGAACGTATTTGAGGCCGTGCTGCAGGGCCACCGACTGGTACTCCCAGGCGTAGTCCATATTCCCGGTCTTTAGAAGTGCGACCAGTTCCACGGACTTGGGCCTCACGTTGGCCTCCGGCCGGTTGGCGATGAGGCGGTCGTAGAGCCCCGGCTGGTTGTGGAATTTTTCGGCCAGCTGAATCACCATCAGGCTCCGGTAGCCGCAGGGATCGAGGTTGGGATCGCTGTGGCCCCAAACCACGCCGGGTCGGGCCAGGATCTCGTACCAGTTGTCGGCGTTGACCTCCGCGGCGAACTTGCTCTGGTCGGTGTAGCAGAGCACGAGCTGGTTGCGGGCAAAGAGAATGTTCCAGTCGGCGTGCTCGGGAATCAGGCCCTTGTCGATGACCTTGTAGTCGGCCGAGGCCATGACGTCGGCCGGCTTGCCCAGTTCGCTGATCATACGTGCCAGCTTGGTGCTGCCGCCAGCTTCGCGCAGCACGTCAATTTCCGGGTGCAGGGCCTCGAAGCGCTTTTCCACCTCGGCAAAGGGCACGGTCAGGCTGCCGGCATGAAAGACGATCACCTCCTGCTTGGCGAGAGCTGGCGCCGCGCCCCCCAGCGACAAAACCAGGGCCAGCAAGCCAAGCACTGGGCCAGTCGTACATGATTGGAAATTGCGTGACATTTTCACCCTCCTTGGGGTTCTGAATTCGGATCGATTTTAAAGAGGATTCCGGGCAAGGGGGCAGACGCCGGCGCAGATCGAACCCCAGCTTCGTAGCGGCCCCAAAGTAGCATCCGGAGCCGCTATGCGCCCTCGCGTGTGGCGGAGCTGACAGGCTCCGGCGGCTGCCGCGGAAAAAGATTCAAACCCCAGCCCGGACCGTCACAAAGTGCTCCTGGCAGGCCACCGCGCCGCCGGCCGGGTCCCAGATGTCCAGACCCCCGATCATGAACTTGTTGTCGGCCAGGCCGCGGTTGAACGCCCGGCTTTCCACCGGCAGTTTGTGGCCAAAACCGTGAACGACAAAAACCGCCTCGGGGTGGATATGGTCCGTGACCTTGGCGCGAATGGTCTCACTGTAGCCGTTGCGGGTGACGGTGACCAGAGCGCCGTCGGTGATGGCGAGTTTTTCGGCTTCCTTGCGGTTGATCCAGAGCACGTTTTCCTGCATCTGCTCAAAGAGCATCGGATTGTTGACCGTATGCCCCTGGGTGTGCAGCGCGCAGCGGCCGAAAGTCAGACGGAAGCTGCCCTCGGGCGGCCGCTCGCAGGGTTCGTAGGGCAGCAGCGAAGGCAGGCCGGCGGCGGTCAATTTTTTGGAAATGATCTCGATTTTGCCCGAAGAGGTCTTGAATTTCAGTGCGGCCATGTCCCGATACAGGGGCTGATCGGTCAGGGGGACCTTGCCGGTCGCGTCAAAATCGGCGATGGTCACCCCGGTGCCGTTCAGTTGAAAATTCCAGATATCCTCGATGCTGTCGAAAGCCAACGCGTCCAGGCCCAGCCGGCGAGCCAACCCCGACCAGATCTCCCATTCCGCCCGGGTGTCAAAGCGGGGCGCCACCACCCGCTGACGTCTGAAAAAGAACGGTTTCAGACCGTTTTTACTCGCCAGGATGCTCTCGCGCTCCAGGTAGGGGGAAAGGGGCAGGACGACATCGGCAAACCAGGCGGTATCCGACCAGGTGAAGGTGATCGAGACCAGCAGGTCCAGCTTGGCGAAAACCCGCCTCAGGTGATCGGGGTCCGGGAAGGCCATCAGGGGGTCGTGCCGGAAGCAGAGGTAGGCCTTGACCGGGTAGGGATCGGCGGTCTCGATGGCCTTGTAAAGCAGGTGGGTCAGGCCGGGGCCGCCGTCGAAATGGGAGTAGCGCCAGCCGACGCCGTCGGCGCGCTTCTCCTCGGGTTTGGGGTAGAGGTCCATCATTTTTTTGAGGCCTTTGCGGCCCACGTCGCCGGGCGTGCTCACCTGCGGCAGCCCCCCCTTGGCCCCGATGGACCCCAGAAGGGCATTGATGATGTAAATCGAGCGGCACACATAGAAGGAGCTGCGGTAACGTGCCGTCATCCACCCCGGGTGCCAGAGAACGGCCGGGCTGGCCTCGGCCAATTCGCCCACAAAGCGCCGGAGAGATTCGGCAGGCACACCGGTCTCGGTTTCCGCCCACTCCGGGCTGTATGGTTCGACGAAAGCCGCCAATGCATCCAGGTCCTGGATGTGCATCCGGGCAAACTCGGCGTTGTAGCGCTTGCTGGCCAGCAGCTCGTGGATCACCGCCAGGTTGAAGGCGTAGTCGCTGCGGGGTCGCACCATGAAGAAGTTGTTGGCTTTGGTGGCCGGGACGTTGGCCCGAATGTCGATTACGGTCAGCTTGCAGCCCTTTTCCATGGCATCCAGCAGATCGTTGACCTCCTGAACGTTGATCGACTCGAAAATGTTGCGCAGCTGCAACACCACGTGGCGGCTGTTCTTCAGATCGTAGGAAACACTCTTACGGCCTGAACCCATGACGGAGAGGGCCGCGTGTTGGACGTTGCGGGCACAGGAGGCGTCGTGGTTGCAGTAGTTGGGGCTTCCCAGACCGCGCAGAAAGGCGCGGTGCATGTCGCGAAAGGGCCCGCCGCGATCGGTCAGGCAAACGGTGCGCGGCCCGTATTGGTCCATGGCGGCTTTGAGCTTTTCGGCCACGTAATCCAGGGCTTCATCCCATTCTACCGGACGCCACTTGCCCTCCCCGCGCTCACCGGCGCGGATCATGGGCCGCTGGGGACGTTCGCGGTCCTGAATCAAGGCGATACCGGCCGCCCCGCGGGGACAGATGGCGCCTTTCATCGACGGGAAATGCGGATTCCCCTGCAGAAACTTGATCTCGCCGTTTTCGACCTCTGCCATGATGGGACAGCGGGACGTGCACATGCCACAGATGCTGTAAATTTTTTCGGCCATTTTTCCTCTCGACAGATGATGGCACCCCCTCCCCGCTGGGATCTCATCCGCCCTGAAGCGGGCACCAGCGGGGGTGCCGTTACCAGAAAATTCAAGCGCCCCCTTGTCATCTGAGCCGCGAAGAGGGCCTCTCGCCGGAGCTGGCTGCCCTCGGCTCAGAGGTCATCGCCCACCGCCGCCCGCCAAGCGAAAATCACCACAATAAGGTTAAAATAAGTAAATTTTGGTTATTTTAAATAATTATAGCGTTGATTCGCGCCCAAACGGATGAATAGCCACTTATCCGATGGGGGTGGTTTTGTCAAATCGTTTTGCGGCTTTTCAGACCTTCCTAAATCCCCGCAGCAAAGAGGTCGATTACAGAGGGAATCATTCCCGGAGAATTTTGCACACTTGCCACGCCCGCATGCAGACGCTGCCGGAGGCAAGTGAACCCGAGGTACTGCGGTGAAAGGGTTAACCATGTTTCAGATCAAAAAAATGTCTTTGAAAGCCAAATTACTGGGGCTGGGGATTGTGATGACAGCCGTGCCACTGCTGGCGATCTACGTCGTGGTGCACGCTCAGAACACCCGGATGTTCGCCGTGGCCCAGCAAGAAAGCCGCAAACTGGCCTATGCGGACCTGGACCACACCGCCCAGGGTATCTACGGCATGTGTCTGTCCCAGCAGGAGCTGTTGGAACAGAAGCTCCAGAGCGACGCCTCCGTCGCCCGGGCGATCCTATCGGCCCACGGGGCCATCAGCTTCGACGATGAGCAAGCCGAGTGGGTGGCGACCAACCAGTACACCAAAACCGCGACACGGCTATCCCTGCCCCAGATGTTGGTGGGAACCCACTGGCTGGGGCAGAATGCGGCCCCCGACCGCCCTTCGCCCATCGTCGATGAGGTGCAGGGGCTGGTGGGTGGTACAGCCACCATTTTTCAACGGATGAACGCCGCCGGCGACATGCTGCGGGTCTCCACCAACGTGAAGACCAAAGACGGCAAGCGCGCCATCGGGACCTACATCCCGGCGCTCAATCCCGACGGGCAGCCTAATCCGGTGGTCTCGGCGCTCCTGAGCGGCACGCCCTACACCGGCCGGGCCTACGTCGTGAACGGCTGGTATCTCACGACCTACCTCCCCCTGCGCGACGCAGCCCAGCAGGTTGTCGGCGCCCTGTATGTGGGCGTTCCCCAGGAGAGCGTCAAGAGCCTGCGCCAGCAGATCATGGCGACCACGGTCGGCACCACCGGCTACGTCTACGTGCTGGACACCCAGGGCCATTACGTGATTTCCAAGGACGGCAAACGCGACGGGGAAAACATCTGGGAGGCCAAGGACGCCGATGGCAGGCTCTTCATCCAGGAGATCGTCAACAAGGCCGTTCGCCTCCAGCCCGGGGAAATCGCCGAGGCCAGGTACCCCTGGAAAAATGAAGGCGAAAAGGCCGCCCGCGACAAGATCGCCCGGATCATGTATTTCGCGCCCTGGAACTGGGTGATCGGGGTCGGCTCCTACGAAGAGGAATTTCGTCAAGCCGAAGAGCTGATTTCAAAGGTGACGGAGCGCAACCGCACGGTGTTCCTGGCCATCACGGGGGCATCGCTGTTGTTGGCGGTGATTCTCTGGATGCTGATCGCCCGGAACATCGCCGGCTCGCTCAACCGCATCGCGGCGAATCTGACCAGCGGCGCCGAGCAGACCTCGGCTGCGGCGGGGGAGGTTTCGGCGGCCAGCCAGTCCCTGGCCGAAGGCGCCAGCCAGCAGGCCGCCAGCCTGGAGGAGATCTCATCGAGTGTCGAGGAGATGGCGTCGATGACCAAGCAAAACGCCGACCACGCGAACGATGCCAAGGTCCTTGCGGCCGCCGCCCAGGCCAGCGCCGACAAGGGCGCCGAGGCGATGGGCCGCATGAACGGCGCCATCCAGGACATCAAGAGTTCCTCGGACAAGACCGGCATGATCGTCAAAACCATCGACGAGATCGCGTTTCAAACCAACTTGCTGGCATTGAACGCAGCGGTGGAGGCTGCCCGCGCCGGGGAGGCCGGCAAGGGCTTCGCCGTGGTGGCGGAAGAGGTCCGCAATCTCGCCCAGCGCTCGGCCCAGGCGGCCAAGGAGACGGCCAAGATGATCGCCGAGTCGGTTCACAAGGCCGAAACCGGCGCCGCCCACAGCCAGGAGGTGGCCTCCTTGCTGGCGGAAATAGCCGCCGGCAATCGCAAGGTCAACACCCTGGTGGCCGAGATCGCGGCGGCCAGCCGCGAGCAGGCCCAAGGCCTGGAGCAGATTTCGACTGCGGTCGGCCAAATGGACCAGGTGACCCAGTCCACCGCCGCCAACTCCGAAGAGTCGGCCTCGGCCAGTGAGGAGCTGGCCGCCCAGGCGCATACCCTGAACGACATGGTCCACGATTTGCTGACGGTGGTGGGCGGAAGATTGGCCTCGCAATCCACGGGGGACGGGGCCGATGCGCGGCAAGGCGCCCGACGCCGGTCCGCCCGCAGCCCCCGGCTGGAAGCCGCGGCCCCCGGGTGGCAGTCGGGCGCCAAACCGACCCCGGCGCCGCAGCACGAGACAAAAGGGAGATCCGCCTCCGCGGCTGTGGAATTTTAAACCCGCCCCCCTGCGATCCACACGTCTCCGCAGGGGGGATCACACCCCCGCAAGGAGTGGGACCGATCGTTCCGGGGGCGCCGGGGAGCGGCTGGGAGCCCCGCAGGGGCCTATGCCCAGTCCGGCGCCGGGCGGGATGCCAACAGCGGAAAGCCGGTCGTCCAGCCGGAAACCGTTTCGCGCACCTCGATCCGGAACAGGAGATCGGGGCTGCGCAGCCACTCCTGGGGCTCGCCGAAGGCGATGACCACCTCCTCGCCGCTGCCGATGGCGGGGCGATCGAAGCGCGCCCCGTCCACCTCCCGTCCGTCCAGCAGCACCGCCCAGCGCCCCTCGGGCAGCGGCCGGTTGAAACCCAAGGTCAGAGTCTTGAGGGTTTCGCGGTCGTAGCGCAGCGAGGTCAACACCAGCCCGTCGCCCCCGGCCGTAATCCGCGCCACCCGCAGCGCCTCAGCGCGGTCCAGCATGCCTTCGGCCTCCCGGGCGAAGACCTCCGCCTGGCGAAGAGAGATCTCCGCATCCCGCATCCGCTCGGAGTAGGGCTCGGTGCTCGGCCTGGCGCCCACCTGAGCATCGAGGTAGAGGCCGGCCGTGCCAACCAACAGCGGGACCCGTTCGACGACCTGCCGCTGGTCCAGGCCGGCGATGGCCTTCTGCAGGCGCTCGCAGAGGTCCTTGGCCAGGTCTGCCAAAGCCAAAGCCGAATCGTGCGCCTGACCGGTGCGTGCTGCAAACGGAAGGACGTTCGCCGAGAGAAGACGGGCCTCTGGGGCGGGGTCGGAACCGTTGCGAGCGACCGCCGCCTTACCGTACTCCTTCTGAAATACAACCTCCACCTGGCCCATCACCGTGCGGGCAAGCGCATCCCGGCCCTGGGGATTCAATTCAAACGGCAGCGGGGTGGCCTCCAACAGGTCGATGACCTCATCGAATTGAGGGAGATTGAAGCGCCGCGCTTCGAAGACGCCGCTGCCGGCGATCAACTCCACAGCAGGCACGACCTCGAACTGCAGGTCCTCGATGAACAGCCCGCCCTCGTAACGGTTGTAGAGGCGATGGAACATCAGGTTGAGGGTGCGGCCCTCGTTGATGTTCTTGACCTGGGCGACGGTCTCGTCGCTGGTGGTGACGGTGGTGCGCGCCGTGCTGGTGGTCTTGACCTCCTGGCGGTTGCGCTGGCTGACAGACTGCGACGCCTTGCGGGCGACTTTGTTCAATGTCTTGGCGAAGGTGCGGTTGGAGGTGTCGACGCCGGCCCGGGCGCTGGCCTCACCGCTGACGAACATCGAGCTGTAGTTGATGCTGGCGCTGAGTTCGGCGCTGGTCGTGTGGGCCTGCTCCTCCTCGAACTCGCGCTCCATTTCCACCGCCAGGTCGCTGGTGTCGGTGCGCTCCACCTCGAACACCGAGGTGGTGGCTTTCTCGATTACAGTCTCCTGCTGGAATTGCTTGCTGATCTTGACGGTGCGCTCTTCGCCGGGCGCGAGGTTGATGGTCGAGACCAGCTCGCCCACCTCCAGACCCTTCCAGGCGGTCTTGTAGGAAAGCGACTCGGAAATCGCCAGCCGCGGCATGATGGCCGGCACGATCCCCGGCATGGGCCGGATGAAGTTGTGGTATTTGATCAGGGCCCGCCGGCCGGTCATCCGCACGTCGTAGATCGGCAGCATGACGACACAGTTGAGCCGGAAAGCCTCGTCGATCCGGCAGCGGTCCATGACCGCCCGCAGGCTGAGGCCGTCGGCGGTGGCATAGCCGGCGGCGGTCTCCTCGAAGAGAAAGAACTGGGCCTGCGGGTGTTGTTCGCGGTGCCGGTCCTGCCAGACGGCCACGGGGTCTTCACCGCTGAGGACCGGTTCATCGACAGGCACCACCTGCTGGTGCTGGCGGGTAAAGTATTCGCGGCGAAGGGTGCGCGTCAGCCACAGGAAGCCGTACTCGATGATTTCGCGGAAGTGGGTCGTCGTCCAGTGAACGGTACGCTGGGTCTTCCGGATCACCCGGTAGCCGGGCGGCGGCTGGTGTTTGCCCTCGACCGCCGGCTCCTGGTAAAGCTTGAGTTCGTACCCCAGACCGGCGGTCAACGCGGTCAGTTTGTCCAGCTCCCGCTGCAGCTCGAAGCGCTCGATGCGGGCGCGGGTCAGCCGCTCTTGCAGCTCGGCTGCCTGGTCGAAGGCCTCCTGGTCGCCGGCGGCCGCGATTTTATTCGCGACCAGGGTTGTAAGCGTTTTCTCCATCAGCGCGGCCAGGTCCAGACGACCGGCAATCTCCACCGCCCGCCGCTCGATGACCCCCGGCCGCAGGTCGATCTCCTCGAAGGCGGTGAGATGGCCGGCGGCATCGGCCTGGGTCCCAAAGACCAGCTGAAAGCCCAGGAGATGCGACCAGGCATTTTGGTAATCGTCATCGGTGTTCAGAAAGTCGTTTCCCGCGCTCAGGCTGACGCCCGTGGCGACCATCGCCAGGTAGCGCCGCCGGCTGATGCCGTCGACGAAGATGATGCCCCGATCGCACCGGGTGGGGGTCAACTCGCCGTCGGCGTCTTCCGCCAGCCAGATCTCTTCCCCTTCCTGGAGGTCCTCGATCTGGACTATCAACCGCTTGGCCTTCAACTCCTTGAAATCGGCCGCCGAGAGGACACGCGGTGCCGGCTTGCCCGGAAACCACGAGGCCTCGAAGTAGCGCCGCATGGCCGCGATGGAGGTCACCACCGGGCGCTCGTCGCCGGAGACCAGCGCGGCCCAGTCGATCGTGACGGCCCGCTTGCGGGTGAAGGCAAAAACGGGCGGCGTGTCATCCGCCTCCGCCGGGCTTGGCGGCTGCACGGCCAGGATATCGGCCAGCGACCGCAGCAGCGGTTCTCCCCCGGCGACCACGAGGCCGTCGGGCTTCCAGTTATCGATGCTGTTTGGGACGTTTATCGGTGTCATGGCGGTGTCCTCCCTCTTGATGGCAGGTAATCAGGCTGGCGGCGGCGGTTGCGGCGCGCGGCTCTCGGCTGCCCGCTGCGGACGCCGGCGACGGGCTTGCGGCCGACGGCGGCCTTCGTCGCCGGGGCGTTGGGGCGGTGGATAACCATCGGCCGGGGCCAACGCCTGCCCCCGTCGCCGGTGCTTCATCAGTCGCCGCCGGTCGGCGGCCGGGTTTGCGCCGGCCGCGTTCGTGGCTGCGCGTGTCGCCGCATGGGCCGCGGGACGGATCGCCGCTGCGGGGCGTTCCTTTTGCGGCGGCGGCTGGTAAGCGCCGACGTTGGCCCACGGGCGCTCCGGATCGATCCGATATTCATTTTCGAACTGATACAGGACGGCCTGGTGGAAGGTGTCGCGGACTTGAGGCGATTTGTCGTCCGGATCGAAACCTTGGGCGGCTTTCCAGATGGCCTTGGCGAGGTAGCTGCCGTAACTGGTGTTGCCCGGCGGTTCGTCCGCCCAGCCGATGCCCTCGGCCTGTTTCTCGATGCAAAACGGCAGCGGGCCCGCGGCCAGTTTACGATTTCGCTGGGCCATCGCGACGATCCGCTCGGTCACGGCCTTGCGGCTCGCCGGATCGGCAAAGTAGGCGACGATGTGGTCACGGCGCCCCTTGACGATCGCGCTGAACGGGCCCATCGCCTTGAACTTGTGGAACCCGCCGATGGCATCGATCTCCTTCAGGGACTGCAGCAGGGCGTCCACCAAGGCGTTGGCCGCCCGGCGGTAATTCCCGTCGTGAAGGGCGATGTAGAGGCGGTGTCGGACCTGTTGGGGGCCGGTCCGCCCCACCGGCGGGTTTCGGTCAAAATGGTAGAAGGCCCCGGCCAGCTCTTCGGTGACCGGATAGCCGCTTTCGAATTGCTGCAGGACCTGCGTGGTCGGCCGGCCATGCCACACCGGGCCGCCGGTCTGCATCCAGCTCTGGATGTGGTCGGCACCTTGGGCCGCGGCCAGGGCCGTGCTGACGTCGCGCATGTCGATGATGAAACCTTCAATGTTCTTCATCTCGCGGGAAACCACGTCTTTGTAGTCTTTCAGGTTTTGATCGTTGCGCTGGTTGTCGACGAATCCGTGCCGCCCGTAAATGCGATAGACATCACTGCGCTGGAGGCGGCCGAGATTGTTCCAGACGATATCGATGAACGCTTGCAGATCGGGGTTCATGGGTGCGGTCCTTTCCGGCTGAAAGGTTACAAACTGCGGCCGAAAACGGCCCCGATGGACGGCTCAGGAGCACCCGGTGCCAAAGGCACCGGGCAACATGGGGGGAATCAGGAATGGCGTACGACCAAAATTAAGACGATAAAAACCCACTTCAAGATTTTTATTTCGGAATCCGGCGCGGCGGCCGCGACCCCTTCCGACCGGTCAGAGGGTCGGCGGGGGGGGGCAACCGCCCCACGGAACCCCCCGGGGCCCCTGCTCTAAATCCGATTCAGTTTACGAATGCGGCTTGACAGGCTTGAGATACCTGGATAAGAACCAATGAGGGCGGGCGCCGGATCCGAGGGTCCGTCGGGTCACCACGACCGCGGAACCCTTCCCTGACAGAACGCGGCCTGATCCGAAGGACACCCGTCGGCAGGCGTCACCGCCGCTGTCGACAAAGTAAAATCCCCATGCAATTCGTCGACTTTCAAAACACCCACGCCATGCTCAGCGCGACTGTCGATCGCCACCGCGGGCACCCGGCCTACCGCTGGTTCACCGGACCGGACGTCACCGCCGCGGTCACCTGGGGCGAATTCCACGAACAGGTCCGCCAGGTGGCCAAAGCCCTGATGGCGCTGGGCGTCGCCTTGGGCGACAAGGTCAACATCGTCAGCTATTCCTGCTACCACTGGGTGCTGACCGACATGGGCATCACCTGCGCCGGGGGCGTCACCGTCGGCATTTACCAATCCAGTCTGCCCCAGGATTGCCGGTACATCATCGACCATTCGGATGCCGTGATGGTCTTTGCCGAAGATAACCAGCAGCTGGACAAACTCTTCGACATCCGGCCCCACATCCCCAAAGTCCGTAACGTGGTGCTTTTCAGCGGGCAGGTCCCGGAGGACGATTGGGTGATGGGGTTCGCCGATTTTCTGGCTTTGGGCCGCGATATCCCGGATGCGGACTTCCAGCGGCGCATCCGGTCAGTGGGCCCCCGGGACCCGGCCGGCATCGTCTACACTTCCGGCACCACCGGGGTTCCCAAGGGGGCTGTCCTGACCCACGACAACATCACCTTCACGGCCCAGTCGGTCCGAGGCAGCACCCGGATCGAAGACGGCGACGAGGTGTTTCTCTTTCTGCCCTTGGCCCATATTTTCGCCCGCACCTGCGTTTACGCCACCCTCCTGATGGGCTGCACTACCACCTTCACCCGCAGCATGGAAACCGTGGCCGAGGACATGCAGGCCTGCCGGCCGCACTGGTTTGCCAGCGTCCCGCGGATCTACGAAAAGGTCTATGCCAAGGTGATCGGGGGCGCGGAGGCAAAGGGCGGCGCCGCCCTGAAGATTTTCCGCTGGGCCCGCGCGGTGGGCGAGCAGGTCAGCGACCTCAAGGTCGCCAAAAAACCGGTCCCCTTGTTTCTGGGCCTCAAACATGCGCTTGCCAACAAGCTCGTCTTTGGCAAGATCCAGGCGGCTCTGGGCGGACGCCTGCGCTGGTGCATCAGCGGGGCCGCCCCCCTCGACCCGCAGATCGGCCGTTTCTTTCACGCCGCGGGGATCCTCATCCTGGAGGGGATCGGCATGACCGAAGACACCTCGTTTTCCCATCTCAACCGCTGCGACAACTTCCGCTTCGGCTGGGTCGGCCGGCCGGGCCCGGGGATTGCGCATAAAACCGCCGAAGACGGCGAGGTGATGATCCGCGGCCGCAACGTCATGCAGGAATACTACAAGATGCCCGCGGAAACCGCCGCGACCATCACCCCCGAGGGGTGGCTGTTGACCGGAGACATCGGAGAAATCGACGGCGAGGATTTTCTGCGCATCACCGGCCGCAAGAAGGAGTTGATCATCACCGCCGGCGGCAAGAATATCGCACCGGCGGCCATCGAAGGGGCCATCGCGACCTCCAGGTACATCAACCAGGCCTGCGTCATCGGCGATCGGCGCAAGTTCCTGTCCGCCCTGGTGACCCTGGACGAGGAAAACGTCGCGGCCTGGGCCGCAGCCGAGGGCATCGCCTTCCGCGATCTGCAGGACCTGATGGCCAACCCAAAGGTCCAAACCCTGATCGCGGCCGAGGTCGGCACCGCCAACCGGCGCTTCGCCGGCTACGAATCGGTCAAAAAGGTCAGCATAGTCCCCGAATTCACCATAGAAAACGGCCTGTTGACCCCCACCCTGAAGATCAAAAAAAACCTGGTGTCCCGCCAAT